>JBMCSP010000007.1:0-14608 GCA_048624455.1 Nanobdellota archaeon | reverse complement strand
ACCATTGCGAAGGGCTTCGTTGTAGTTCATCAGCGCCATAGCGCAGGCATCTGGATCTGGTGCATCGTGCATCATGATGAGATAGGATAGTCCGCTCTCATAGAAACCAGAGATGATGTTGATCTCTTCCTCTTCCAGATAGTTTGCTTTATTCACCGGTGACATGATGAGCACTTCTTTCCATTCAACCGGCACTTTTTAAAAAAGTTCCTCAAAAATGGCTTTTGTGCAAGTTTTCACAAGCATATGGAAGTTCCCACCTCAAGTTTTATACCTCAAGTTTTATTAACCACTATGACTCCCTACCTCTTATGGCTGCCAGAAAATTCTTGAACATTATCATAGCTGCGATCATCGTCTTTTTCGTATCGATAGGTGCGCTCTCTACTCTCATCACTGATTTCTGGTGGTTTGAGGTATTAGGGTTCGGATCAGTCTTCATGACTGTGCTCTCTTCTCGGATAGCGCTCTTTGGCGCTGGCTTTCTGCTGTTCTTCCTTTTTGCGTTCCTGAACGTTGCTGCGGCTTCGCGTTTTGAGAAAAAAAAAGAGATAGGGCTCAAGATCGCAACACCCATCATCGCTCTCATCTCGCTGATTGCCGGCTTTGCCAGTTCTGACGCCTGGTTTACCGTCCAGCAATACCTTAACCAGCAGGCATTCGGCATCGTCGATCCCATTTTCTCAAAGGACGTGGCATTCTATGTCTTTACGCTGCCCTTCCTCAATGCGATCTGGACTTTTGTCGCTGCAACTATCGCCGTGACGGCCATCCTTGTCGGCCTTTACTATCTGCAGTCGTTCCTTAGGGATTTGTTCATGTCTGGTGGCACTGTCGATCCGAACACCGGCATGAAATCGGTCAATCTCAAAGACAATATGCCAAAAATAAAGAAATCCGCGAAAAATCACATGTCTATCCTTTTCTCGTTCATCTTCATCCTGATAGCCATACGCTATTATCTTGCCCGCTACTCCGTCATGTACAGTAGGGAAGGCATCGTCGTCGGTGCCGGCTACGTCGATGTTTATGTCTTCCTCCCTGTCGTCAGGTTCCTCATGGTCTTTGCGGTCATCATGGCTATCGCGTTTTATATCTACATATTTTTTCTCTCAAAAAAACCCCAGCTCAGAAGGCGTCACGTCATCATGTACATGCTCATCGTCTTCGGAGCGTTCATCCTTATCGGCCAGGGACTTGCGCCTGCATTGGTGCAGAGCCTTCGCGTCGATCCGAATGAACTGAACCTTGAGCGCCCATTCATCGATAACAACATCGAGTTCACCCGCAAAGCATACGGGCTTGATCAGATAGAGGAGCGTGATTTCGAGGTAGAAGAAAATCTTACAAGAGCTGAGGTTGAGGATTCTCCCGAGACGATCGACAACATACGCATCCTTGATTATCGGCCTTTGATGCAGACGTACAAGCAGACCCAGGAGATCAGGCTCTACTATGATCTCAGCGGCATCGATGTTGATCGGTATACTATCGATGGGCAGTACCGCCAGGTCATGCTCGCTCCGCGGGAACTGAACCATGATCAGATTGTCGACAATGCAAAGACATGGGTCAACCTTCACATGGTCTACACGCATGGCTTTGGGCTTGTCATGAGCCCTGTCAACAAGGTAACACCGGAAGGTCTTCCTGACTATCTCATCAAAGACATCCCGCCGGTATACTCGACTGATGATGAATCGATCACGATCGACGAGCCGCGAATCTATTACGGCAACAGGGACAATAATTACGTCCTCGTGAATACGAATACGGATGAGTTTGACTACCCTCGGGGCAATACCAACCAGTACAATAATTATGATGGAGATGGTGGCATCTCGCTGACAAGCTTCATGCGAAAACTGTTGATGACGCTCAGGTTTGGAGACATAAAACTTCTCCTGACAGGCGATGTAACTGAGGAGTCAAAGATCATGTTCACTCGGAATGTCCAGGACAGGATCCGAAAGATCGCTCCGTTCCTCATGCTGGACAGGGATCCCTACATCGTCATAGCTGATGGCAGGCTTCATTGGATCCAGGATGCATATACGATCACCGGCAACTATCCATACTCTGAGAAGGTCAGCAGCAGCATCAATTATATCAGAAACGCTGTCAAGGTCGTCATCGATGCCTACAACGGTGATGTCAGCTTCTATGTTGCAGAAGAAGAGCCACTTGTGAATACCTATCGCGGCATATTCCCTGAGCTCTTCAAGCCGATGGATGAGATGCCTGAGGCGCTCATGAAACATATCCGCTATCCTGAAGATCTTTTCCAGATCCAGAGCAGGATCTTCAGCACCTATCACATGCAGGACACGAACGTGTTCTACAACAAGGAGGATGCGTGGGAGATCCCTCGGGAAATCTATGGCACCGGCCAGCAGATCACGATGGAGCCGCATTATATGATCCTGCAGCTCCCCGAGGAAGATGAAGCGGAATATATCCTCATGCTCCCTTTCACTCCGCTCAGAAAAGACAATATGATCGCCTGGATGGCAGGACGATCAGACGGCGAGGATTATGGCAAGCTCTTCCTCTATCGTTTCCCTAAGGATACGCTCGTCTATGGTCCAAGCCAGATTGAAGCGCGGATCGACCAGGACTCAGAGATCAGCCAGCAGCTCACGCTCTGGAGCCAGCAGGGTTCACGGGTCACGAGAGGCAACCTCCTGGTCATACCGATCGGAAATTCACTGCTCTATGTGGAGCCGCTCTACATCCAGTCAGAACAGGGGCAGCTCCCCGAGCTGAAGCGGGTCATCGTCTCTGACGGAAACAGGGTTGTCATGGAAGAGACACTCAGCAAATCGCTTGATGCGCTCTTTGGCGAAGCTGCTGAAGATGATGGTGGAGATGTGGCAGACGATGAGACCATCATAGAAGAGACTCTTCTCGAGCGTGCCAATGAGCTCTACGAAAACATTCTTGAGTCCATGAGAAACAATGACTGGATGGCGTTCGGTGAGAGTTTTGACGAACTTGGCGATGTCATCGGACAGATGGAGTGATCTTTCTTTTTCTCTTTATCGTCTCAGAGCAATCCCTGCAGAAGGTTAAACATATACCCCGTTGCGAGCAACCCTGTGGTGACGATGCCAAAGAAGATAAGGATCAGTTTCATAAAAGACTTTTCTTTAGTTCTGCGTTCCTTCTTTTCAGAATTTTTCCAAGGTGCTCTGACCTTTCTCATCGATATTGCCAAGTTTGACGCCAAGGAGACGCACAGGCCTGTTCGTGATCGTCTTTCGGAAAAGGTCGAAGGCATGCTTTCTTATGATATCAAGAGAATTTGCAGATGTCTTGAGACCCTTATCGCGTGTCAATGTGGAAAAATCGCTGTAGCGAAGCTTTAACGATACCGTCTTGAAAAATCCGCCTCCCAAATCGTCATGGACCTGTCTGCAGATCTTCTCAAGTTCCTTCTCGAGGATGATGATATTAGCTGTGTTTCGCTCAAGCGTCGTCTCTCTGCTCACTGATTTTCGAGCGCCGTGCTCCTGCAGCGGTGTCCTATCCATCCCAAGAGCAAGTTTTTTGTAAAAGAGCCCCTGGTTTCCGAACTTCTGATAGAGTTCTGCATTGCTTCGCTCTGCAAAATCACCGATGATATGGATGCCGCCCAGCTGATACATCTCTTCGCTCTTTTTCCCGATGCCGGGAATCTTACCTATAGGCATCTCTTTGAGAAATGACTGCTGGTCGTCGACGATAGTGATGCCACCAGGCTTGCGATAATCTGATGCGATCTTTGCTACAATCCGTGACTCCGCGACGCCGACAGCACAGCTGAGCCCCGTCTCTGCGATGATCGTATCTTTTATGCTCTCAGCCATCTTCTCAAGATTCTCAAACTGCTCTGAGTAATCGGTCAGGTCAAGGTACGCCTCATCGACAGAGACCTGCAGGATGAAGTCGGTAAAGCGTGATAATATCTGCATGATCTCCCTGCTCTGCTCCCTGTAGTATTTCCCGTCGACCGGCAAATAGATGCCATCAGGACATCGTTGACGGGCGATACCTATGGGCGTCGCTGAATACACCCCATAATCGCGCGCCTCGTAGCTTGCTGCGCTGACGACACCGCGGTCTCCCGTGCTTCCGACGATGACCGGCTTTCCTTTCAGGCCGGGATCCCTCTTCACTTCGCAGGAGCAGAAAAAACAGTCCATATCGACATGTGCGATGATCATAGAGAAATAGGATGGTCGACGGCATAAAAATGTTTCACTGTGTGTCTCATCGCTACACGTCTCATTGTTTATCTGACCTCAGGATCGATCGCTTCGGTTATCCCGAAAAGCCCAATGGAGACTGAGAAAAAGGTGATCTATGAATAACATTTAAATACCACCGAATGTACAAAAGCATATTCATGGTTATAACTGATCCATGACGTGAAAGAGGTGGAAAATGAAAGCACCAGAAGGTCAGGAATTTTATTTCAGCGATGGACGTGTCGCAGGCAGCCTTGCTGAGTTTGTTGCGCATGTGAAGGACATATCGCCCGATGTGTTCAACGCCCATGTCAATGAAGGCAAAAACGATTTCCATGCCTGGTTAAAGCATTCCCTGAGCAGCGATGCTGCACATATTATCGAGGGAGCGCTCCAGCACAGAGAAATTGTCGAAAAGCTTGAAGGACACCAGTGGGAACAGGAACACAAAGAGAAGTTTGGGTATTAACCACCCAACATTTTTTATACTCTTCTTTTTTTCATTGAAGCATTATGGCAGAGAATGGTATGCAGTACAAAGACTTTCTTCTTGACGATTTTCAGATTGACGCCATACGGTCACTGGATAAGAACCATTCTGTCATGGTCTCTGCGGCTACCGGAACAGGAAAGACGCTGATCGCTGATTATGTCATCAACAAATTTGTGGATACGGGCAAGAGGATCGTTTATACCGCTCCGATCAAGGCACTAAGCAACCAGAAGTACAAGGAATTCACAGCTGCCTATGGTGATAAGGTTGGCATCATGACGGGAGACATCGTCATCAATCCAGGTGCCCGCGTCCTGATCATGACGACAGAGATCTATAGGAATATGCTTCTTTCTCAAGACGAGAGCGTCCATGACATCTCCTATGTAGTCTTTGATGAGATCCATTACATCAATGACATAGAACGCGGAACGGTCTGGGAGGAGTCGGTCATCTTCTCACCTGAAACGGTACGTTTTCTCTGTCTTTCTGCGACAGTCCCTAATGCTCATGAGTTTGCGGACTGGATCCAGAGCATCAAGCACCATCAGGTTGACGTGGTGAAGTATGAGAAGCGTGCTGTTCCGTTGAAGCATTATGTGTATGATTTCCAGACAGGCATGACGTCTCCAAAGGAGTACAAGAAGCTGATGGAGATCGAGAAGTACAACAATTTGGACACCTTTTCCAAGAAGCAGCGCAAAAAAGAGCGCCAGCAGATCAGGGTCCCCAAGCATTATCATCTAGTCAATGAACTTGACAAAAAGAACCTTTTGCCCTGCATGTTCTTCATCTTCTCGCGCAAGGCTTGCGAAGAGAAGGCATGGGAACTGCGCAAGGATTTCCTCTCGCCGGAACAGAAAAAGGAAGTCATTGAGGTATTCAACAAGCATGTCGACAGGGAGTATTTCAAGATGGAGTCTGTCAAGCTCATGAAGCAGATCCTTCCAAAAGGCATAGGCGTCCATCATGCAGGTCTCTTGCCTGGAATCAAGACGACCGTTGAGGAGCTCTTCGCCCGTGGTCTTATCCGGGTCCTTTACACGACCGAGACATTCGCTGTCGGGATCAATATGCCTGCACGATCAGTCGCATTCTCATCACTGGAGAAATATGACGGCGTCTCATTCCGCCATCTGAATTCTAAAGAATACTTCCAGATGGCAGGACGTGCCGGACGACGCGGCATCGATAAAGAGGGAACCGCTGTCGCGCTGATGGACAAGCGCTATAATGATTTCGATAAGATCGTGAAGCTGACCTCTGGCGACACTGAGCCTATCAAATCCCAGTTCAAATTGTCCTACAATACCGTCCTCAACCTTTTGAATAACTATGATGATGACAAGACGATCGAGAAGATCCTCAAGAGCAGCTTTGACTACTACTTGAAGAGCAAGCAGAAAAAGAATATCAGGATCATGGGCTCTTTTGCGAACTACGTCAAACGCCTGAAAAAATTCGGCTACGTCAATAACAATAACAAATTGACGATGAAGGGTGAATTCGCACGCTTCATCTACACACAGGAACTCTTGATCACAGAAATATTCTATACAGAGATGTTTGATGAGCTCAGCGCTGAGGATATCATCGTCCTTATCGGTGTCATCCTCTATGAGCCGCGGCGAAATGACCAGTTCCAGAAGGTCAAGATGAAGAAGGAGATGAACAGGCTTATTTCCATCATCAGCAAGGATGATTTTGTCTACCAGAAGATTGATATCAGGCTTCTCAAGAAGCTCATGCCGATCCTCTACTACTGGGCGAACGGCGAAGAGTTCACGACTGTCTTAGAGATGACGAACCTGCACGAAGGCGATCTTATCAGGATGATCCGCCAGATCGTTGACATGCTGCGCCAGATCATGCGTGCGACACGCGACCAGCGAAAGATCACGACGCTCGATGAGGCCATGGATAGGATATTCCGCGATGTCATCAAGGCAGAATTCTAGATTTCTCCATGCTATCATAGATCATCTCGAGGCAAACTCTTATAAAGAAACCCCGATTAGAGACTTATATACAAGTTCTGCTTGTTGGTTATGATTACAAAAAACGACTATGGAGTTGATGTTTATGTCAATCAAAGACGGCGATAAGGTAAAGATCGAATATACAGGAAAACTGGATGACGGAACAGTCTTTGACTCTTCCAAGCACGGAGACCATTCCCATCCTCTCGAGTTTGAGGTCGGAAAGAAGATGATAATCCAGGGTCTCGAAGACGAGATCAAAGGCATGGAGAAGGGCCAGGAAAAGACTGTCAAGATCACAAAGGATAAGGCTTACGGCGACAGGAACGAAGAGCTGAGTGTCAAGATCACGAAGGACAAGCTTCCCCAAGACCAAGAGGTCAAAGAAGGCATGATGCTCATGATGCAGTCTCCTGACGGACGCCAGATGCCTGCAGTCGTCAAGGAAGTCGGCGATTCAGACATCACGATCGATCTGAACCATCCTCTTGCAGGAAAGGACCTCACGTTCGAGTTCAAGGTCGTGGAAGTCTCCAGTGGCGATGCTGCTGGCGAAACAGAAGAGAAGGCTGAATAAGCCTTTTTCTCTTTCTTTTTTTAGAATTGAACCTTCCTTGTGCAAATCCTACTTGAGTGCTGCAAGAATCTTTTCGCAATCTTTCAGATCCCTGATCTGTTCTGCTACATCTGGTTTGATACAGTCCTTGATCCAGTTATAGAAGTCATTCTTCTCATTGTTGACATGGAATGAGAACTCTTCTGCGGTGAGCTTTTTTATCTCTTTCTTGAGCCCTGGGATTGACTGGGCTGAATGTCCGTTGCAAAAGATGAATTCTTCTCCAGTGCGTGCTTTTTTGCGTGTCACCATGGAGCATATTCTTGAGAAAACTGGTATTTAAACATTTGTCTTCATTGCCTGATGGCCCTATTACATCGTCTCAGCATCAGGATGATTTCTGTGCGATGTAGCGGACATTACCGGTGCATTGTCCTGCTATGCTTTCAGGAATGATGATGCCCCAGTGCACCGAAGTGCTTGTCGGCAGTGTTCCCTCAGAGAGGTCCTGCTCTGTCAGATTCGTGTCAAGAAAGCCTGTTCCCAGCGCAGGAGCAGCAGTCCGTGTATCTATACTTCTCCCAGCGTCCAGCGATGCCCGCACGTTTTCTGCAGGGATGGATCCTATGTCGCACCCCATCGCTGTGCTGTCTCCTATTGTTGTATTGAAGGTGTCGATGAGAATATCAAAGGCTACATTGCCTTCATTATAGATCGTGTGCGTATGGTCTGTTGTTCCAGTATCTGTACCGACCTCAAGAAGGCCGAAATCAAGTATGCTTTCGTCGACACGTATCGCCATCAGCTCTTCGACCACTGTAGTGAGGTTGGAGGTGTTTGTATACCCATGACTATCATTGACAATTATGTTACATGCCCAGGCGCCTGGATCAGCAAAAAAATAGACATCGAAGCTGCATGCGAAACCTCCGTCAAGCGTAATGGTGAGATCGCAGTCTGGATCATGGTAATGGTTTCTCCTGTCCAAAGGGTCGCTAGGCAGCGTCCCATTCAGGAGAAGATGCCCTTGCACAGTATCTATATCGGTAAGTCCGTCATCATCCATGACGGTGCCGTTGCACCAGATCGTCTCTGTCGTGGCCGGTGTAAGTGAGATCACAGCATCATGATTTGTGCTGGTGAAATAGGGTATGTTCAGCACTTCCCTGCGTTCTGACACGAGTGTCGGTTCCGGTTCGGTGTATCTTCTGATGAGCAGGTTGTCGACCCTTCCGGCGTCCTGCTGAAGCCAAAATCCTGCCTGCCCCGAATTCTCGTGATCAGATGTTCCTGTATGTGTACCGGTGAACCGGTATCCATCCCATCCTCCGCTTGCATTGTTGAAATAAGCATTGAGATTTGTGGGATTGGTGCCCCATGCGGCGATGCCTAACCTGTTCCAGGTAGTTGTCGGATATGCCCCGAGCTGGCCATGCGTGATGATGGTATTGGCCCTGTCTGCAGATGTGATGGTGTCATGTGAGGGATAACCTCCAGAGCTTAGCGCACTTGAGTAGCCTATCTCATAATAATAGAAATGGCTACTGACTTCTGTCTCTCCATTGCCCGTACCTGTCCATCGCATAATCGGTCCTGATGTCATATCGTTGTCATATGCGTTGATATGGTAATGATCGAACTCAATATAGACGTCGCGCTCTGTCAGTCCGGATGGACGGAAAGAGTCGGCAAAGTTGTCTCCTGTGTCAAATGTGTAATATCCATTTGCGCTGTGAGCCAATGTGTCGCCGAATTGGCCTCCATGCGCTGTATCGTCTATGATGCCCTGGATGTATTCTGACTCTCTGTCGCTTGATCCATCATCGAACCAGAGATAGACCTCTCCTGCATCAGAAGGAGCTCCTGCAGCTGCGGGATTGCCGTAATAGATATAATATGTATCATCATAGGAATCTGATGCTATGTCGGTACTTAACGCAAAGCGGATATCTGTTGAAGCGGTGCCTGACCCGGCAACCAGTCTGTCCAGTTCGCTGTAGCTGCTGCCTGACCATCGGACCACCCGTATGTCCTCGCCATCACTTCTGGCGCCGGTCGTGTCAAGTACGACCCTGACAGTATAATTCTCATAGCCTTTGTATGGTGCATCGCTTCCTGTGGTTGCATTGATCTGCTCTCTGTATTTGTAGGAGAGATCCCACCAAGGGGGGCTATGGGCTGCTGCCTGCAACGAGAACAACGCAATGATAAGAAGGATCCAGATAGCCCGTCTGCTCTTCACCATACCACCCAGGGATAATGTGGAATCGTCTATTTATAAACATTCTCCAAAGCGAGCTTTTCTCGTCTAAATGTTATCCTAAAAGAAAGATTTATATACTATTTCCACAACAATATACATAAAACTATACTCGTAGCGTCATTGTATGGTTCAGTGAAAAGAGTTTTCACGACGACAGGACGCTCGAAGCAGCGGCTTCACACACCGCTGGCACACCCTGATGCGCCACACACGCAGGACGGATGTGCGAAACACACACATACACACCACTTAGGAGGTGACGCGGAGATGCGTCATATGCTGAAAAAACTAATGTTTTTTTCAGTTGTACTGTTAGGATTAAGTGTCTCTGCATATGCTGCAGGCAATGAGACGGTAGACAGCCGTCTTGAAGTTGTCAGTACCACACCTGTCGTCGAAAGCATCACGCTCGACGATCTGGATGATGTGACCGGCAACTCGATAGACCTGACACCTAACGCGACTGAAAGACTGAATTGTTATGGATATGTCAATGATACCGATGGATTCGGTGATCTGCGAGAGCTGAATGCTACTATCTATGCCAGCGGCATAGGTACTCAGGCACACGGTGTCGCTGATGACAATCTGACCCATTACACGAACACCAGTTGCGATCTGTCAAGCCTGAACGTCGATGGATTTTTCAACTGCAGTTTCAACATGTGGTTTTATGCAACAAACACTACATGGACGTGCTCGGTCAATGTCACTGACTTCGCCTACAACCTCAACTCAACAGGCCTTAATGATACGACACCGGTCGAAGACCTTGTCGCCATCAACATCGATGATGCGACAGTGGATTTCGGTCCCCGTTCCCTTAATACGAATTCGAGCGCGGATACGAATGTCTCGGTCTGGAACGAGGGCAATGTAGCGCTCGACTTGGATGTCGATGCTTATGAGGCGAACGCGACGATCGACGGGACTGAGTTTGACAGCAGCTATGCATTCAACTGCTCGACGGGCCAGATAGATGTCGGCAATCTGAGGTTCAACAACACCTACAATGCTGATTATGATACGTCGCTTTCGATGAGCCAGACAGGCTTTAGCCGCTTCAGCGGATTCGACATGGCCCATACGACTGCAGGCATCAATCCGACGAGGCAGCTGACCCATTGGGCGATCGGTCTTCCTGAGACTGGTATTGCAGGGCTGTGCACCGGTCGGATCATCTATGTCGCATTGGCATCAGGAGGCTAGACGCTTCCGTCTTTTTTTTTCTTATCATCTCTTTCCTTTTCACTCTATCTTTCTTGCCAAGCAGCGCTTTACGCACTTATTCTGACAGCAACTGGATCACTGCCATGCAGATCATGGCCATCATCCCGGGAGACAATCCTGGATATCATCCATCACGCTCATACAATGTGAGGGGAAGGCAAGTAGGTCGCTTGCCTTTGCGTCCAATAAAAGGCCTGTGAGGGCACACTGAAAAGAACTTTCGATAGCGAAAGCTTTTTTCGGTCTGTGCTTCCGGTAAAGGCCTGTATGATGAACGGCACAGTGTAAACTCTGTCTTCTGCTGGAGACAGGACCTGCAGAGTGCAGCGATAGCGCTATCCTCATAACGAGATGTTCATACAACAAAACATACCTCAAACCAAACTGTGTGAGGGGCAGCATGCCTGCCCCTTTCATACTCATGCCGGCTAGTCCGGCGATATGCTCAGAAAATGAAAAACGACAGATACCAACAACCAAGAGGTGAATGAGATGAAGTGTGTGAGGAATACATTATTGATACTCTCGATGGTCCTGTTCATGGCTATGAGCGTGTCGGCAGCAAAGAATGAGACGATCGATACGTTCCTGAACGTGACAGGAAACAGGCCGAATACCACTATCGAGGTGAACGAGGCGGGAGACTCGGGCGATGAGCTCGTCTCGCTGAATGAGAACGCTACTCAGTTGATCTCTTGCTGGGGCACTGCAGACGACCTAGATGGTCTGAATGACCTGCAGGACTTGCAAGCATGGCTCTTTGCGGAAAGCTCCTTTAGGGATGATGCCGACAACAGGAGCGTGCATTATACCAATACCACCTGTGATCTTTCAACGTTGACTGTCGACGGTGCATGGAACTGCACATTCAATGTTCCATACTATGCAGAGAACTCGACATGGACGTGCGCGGTCAATATATCGGACAAAGGTGGAGTCTACAATGATACGATCAACGACACGGTCGTCTTTGAGGATCTGCTCTCGCTTGATGTGCACAATACGACGCTCGATTTCGGGACAAAAGCGGTCAACGTGAATGATTCGAGCACAAGCTATGAAGTTCTTGTGCACAATCTAGGAAACGTGCAGATCGATCTCCAGGTCGATGCCTATGAGGCAAATGCTACGGTCGACGGCACAGAGATCCAGAGCGACTCTGCATTCAACTGCAGTGTCGGTCAGATTCCGGTCAATTATCTGGCATTCAATACGACTGAGACCGTGAACAACTATGCTACGGCAACGCATCTGAGCGGTCCCGGCCTGAGTCCGATCGTCCAGTTCGATCTGGATCATAGAGAAGACGACGGCAGCCCTGGCTTCCTCTACCCGACGAACAGATCATCGTTTTGGGGAGTCGGTGTACCTGACGGCGTCGCCGGTACCTGCCATGGTCGGATAATCTATGTAGGAGTGCCTTCAAGCTAAGGCAGTCCTTTTTTTTTTCGTTCTCTTTTTCTTCATAAGGTTTCCTCCATAAGCTTTATATATCACTTATCGGTATTCGATATATCGGAAGCCGATGATAAAAGGGTATCTCAAGATTGCGGTCCTGAAAGAGCTTGCAGAAAAATCTATGGCTGGCTATGATCTCATGGCGGCCATCGAAGCGCTTACCGGAGACAAGCCGTCGCCTGGTTCGATATATCCGCTTCTCAAGGAATTAGAAAGCAAGTCGCTTATCACTTCAAAAGAGAAAGGGAAGCGCAAAGAATACCAGATCACATCTACCGGAAGGACAGCCATCAAGCGGCTTTTCAGGGAGAAGGAGAACATCATCAAGAAGCATCTGGAGCTGATCAACACTCTGGAGACGATCGCTACTGAGGATGAGATAAGGCCGTTGAGGTCTCTGATCACTGATCTTCAGCGGTGTGATGTTTTCATGATGCATCAGTTCCCTGAATGGGAAGAGTTCCATAAGACTGTTCTTGCTCATATGAAAGATGGCAGCCTGCAGAAGAAAAAAGAGATCAAGAGAATCATCGCCGATGCCAACAAAAAGATAAGAGGTCTATGAGATGCTGCGAAAGATGCTTGAGAAGATTGCCGAATTCCAATACAGGCATGCGATCCCGTTTATTCTGGTCGTGCTCTTCCTTACAATCATCGCTGCGCTTGGCGTCCCTAATATGAGCCTTGAGACAGATATGCAAAAGCAGATGCCTCAGGATCTTCCTATCTTCCAGCTGAATGATAGGATAACCGAGAAGTTCGGCGGCCAGGACACCATCATGATCCTTTTTATGCTCGATGAAGATCTCGACTCCCAGAACGTGCCTTCCGACATACGTCATCCCGATATTCTCAACTACCTCATTGATTTTGAGGAGGAGCTCTCAGCTGAGAGTTCGATCCAGGATGTCAGCTCAGCAGCGATGTTCCTTCGCAATGCTCCATTGGATTCTCTCGAGTCGGCTACAGCCTATCTTGATAATATCCCTCAGGCAGATATGTTTTTCAGCGATGACCTGAAGAAGACTGTCGTCTTTGTCTCTGTCGATGTAGGTACGAGCGACAGGAAGATCACTGAGGTTGTCAATCTCATCAACAGCAAGATAGAGGGATTGTCAACGCCAGCTGGAGTCGAGGTCATGGTCTCAGGAAACCCGCCTATGATGGTCAAGATAGCAGAGCTCTTGTGGGAAGACGCTATATTCACAGTCCTTCTCGCATCAGCGGTCATCTTCATCCTCCTTATCCTCCTTGAACGCTCCCTGTCAAAAGCCGTCCTTATCATGGTCCCTTTGCTGTTCGGTGTGACGTGGACCGTCGGTGTCATGGGATGGATCGGCCTGAAGCTATCATTCGCGACCGCAGGTCTTGGCGCGATGATCCTTGGCTTGGGTGTTGAGTACGGCGTCTTTATGTTTACCCGCTATGAAGAGGAGCGGGAAAAAGGCAGCAGTGCACTTGATTCGCTCAAGGTGGCAGTTCCCGGAGTCGGATTAGCAGTGCTCGGCTCCGGCATGACGACCATTTTCGGCTTTCTTGCCCTGACGCTATCAGTCATGCCTATGCTGCAGAATCTTGGTCTCAGTCTGGCACTAGGCATATTCTTTTCTCTCCTCGCAGCTCTGCTCATCGAACCGATCGCTCTCATCATCAAGGAAGAGATCGATCATCGGTGGGCCCATTATATCCATGATAAGGCAGTCGAACAGAAAAAGAGGTTGAGGCAGCGATGAAACAGCATGTAGAATCGATCCTGGAGAAGTATGCGCATTTTGTCGCCCGCAATCCTGTCCTTGTGCTGCTCCTTGTAGTGGTACTGACTACTGCCGCGATAACCCAGCTTTCCAACATAGAGACAACGTCGCTTGACAACAGCGATGGCCTTCCTGATAATATCGAAGTGATCAAGGCTTATGAGATCCTGGCTGACAGTTTCGGAAACGATGCGAGCATAACGGTAGCTATCGAGATCGATCCAGAAAATGCTGGTTCGAATGAGATCCGTGATATCCGTGATCCACGTGCGATCCGCTATGTCAATATGCTCTCTGAAGCGATCATCCATGACCAGGATGTCCAGGATGTCAGCAGCATCTCGACGCTGCTCAGGAGTCAGAACAATGATATCCTTCCATCCTCAGAACGGCGAATAATCGAGATGTCCAAGGACAATCCGGCATTCGGAACGTATATCAGTGATGACTACGAGATGACGCTTATTACCATAGAGCTGAGCGATAGCTATGAGGCACGCGAGATCGTCGATGACCTTACAGGGATCATCGAGCAGTTCCCGAGGCCACCGGGATTAGAGGTCAATCCTGCAGGAAACGCTGCGACAGATCCGATTATCGAAGATACGGTCGGGCCTGATATGGGACGGACATCAAACTTTTCCCT
>JBMCSP010000006.1:0-17741 GCA_048624455.1 Nanobdellota archaeon | reverse complement strand
CCTCACGCCTGTTGAGAACAGCTTCTGCACGATCAGCTGGAGCTTCACCACGGTCGATCCGACGCTCCTCGTTCGCTACGTTGCGCAGTGCAGGTCTTGCCTCTGCATCTTCGTAACCATCCTCATCAGTGTTCTCGTCAGCCATGACTGTGGCCATGACTGTGCCGGCTGAGAAGATCATGAGGATCATCAGTAATGATAGTATCTTTTTCATCAGTAAACACCTCGTTTGTTCATGAGGCAAAGGATAGCAAAGAACTTTTTAAAGACACTTTCTGAAAAACCCTAAGAGCGATATGATCAAGCTTCATGAGGCAAGAAGAAACTTTATAAGGCCCTATTCAGGTCCAGATCCCTTCATTCAGCGTTCTTTGAATTCCCTTACGCAGGTATCGTTCACGAGCCTGCATCCCTCGATGCCGAGACGGCCGAAACAGTCATTGCCGCAGATCTTTCCTTCACGCACTTCGGGAAGATGGTCAGTCAGGTAGCACTGGCAGTCGCATAGTGAGAGCGAGCATTCTCCTGACAGATCATAGAGAGACTCTTTGAGCTCAAAGGCGTCATCATGCCTTGTGATGAAGATATATACAGCAGCGACGAGGATAGAAAGCAGGATGAGTATCATCACGACCAGGAACAAGTCAATCTTTTGTCGTCGCTGTCTACGCGCCATAGAAGCGGTTATAGGCGTTTAGTATTTAAATCCGTCCACAAAGCTTATAAAGCTGGTTTGTTCATGATTATATATACTTTTTTGGAGGTTACCATCAATGGCAGAAGAAATCGAATTTTATGACGTCAAGTCCAAAAGCAAGTTCAAGACAACTGAATACCGTGTTGAAGAGCGGAACGGAAGATTTTTCGCAGTCACCAAATCACCATCAGGAGACTATGAGTGCTGGAGAGTCCTCGGTAAAGAGAAAGCTGAACAATTGCGGAACGCTGCATAAGCGTTTCCTCCTTTCTTTCTGATCATTCTTTGACAATATCTACTTCAAGCTCAAACTCCATGTCCGCTTTCTTGCAGTCTATGACGAATGACCAGTCCCCAAGCTTGTCCATGCTGTTCGCAGTGACGGCATGCTGGCGAAAGATCGGCTTGTCATCGGTGCGCTCATAGACAATCTCTCCGTCAGGATCGACAAGCCGGAAGGTCACCTCTCCCTTAGGGATGACGACCTTGTAGTTGATGAGGATCCGCGAGCCTAATTCTGATACCCGGATGGGCGATTCCTCATAGACACCGTGGCAGAGCGTCTTCGCATAATAGTACTGGTCATCACCGCTGGCGTTCGCGGACACATACAGGCCATGGGCAACACCAAGCCCGATCGCAAGAAGAAGCACGAAGGAAGCCTTGATAAGAAACCCTCTGGTGACCTGGAAGTAGCTAGCCATAGGGTGAACGTGCCTTCCAGGTTTATAAGAATTGCGTTAGCGTTTTATAATCCGCAGACATAACGTTTCATATGCTCAACAAGAATTATTTTCTGGTCATCGCAACGAAGAAGGAAGATATCCTTATCGTGCAAAAGAAGACACTGAAAAAATGGGAACTTCCGCGCATACCTTCGTCAAAAGAGGAGCCGATACACACGCTTGCAGAAAACTACATAAAAAAGCATCTGTCAAGCCTGTCCTATCAGATACTTGGCCAGAGCGAGGTCGTCGATTCCTATGAATGGCCGAAGGAGCTTGCAAGCATCACCGGAAAGACAGGAGAAGAGCATAGGTTCATCCTTGTCCGGCTTGAGAGCGAGCAGGTGTCGCGAAAGAATGTCATCTCGGACGAACTCGAGACTGCTGACCTTGTCTCCTACGACGAGCTGGTAGAGAAAGTCATCTTCAAGAACCACAGGTTCATCCTTAAGAGGGTCCTTGAGGATTTCAGGCAGCGCGTCAAGAAAGACAAGGAGAAATACATCAATCCGACGACGGATGAGTATCTGCAGCTATAAGGCATTCAAAGATACAGCCGCTGGAAATTCTGAAAGATCGCGTTCGCGGTCTCTTCCTGTGTCATATTCTTGATCTTCGCGATGACCTTGATGCTTTCGGCGATGAACTGCGGTTCGTTCGGATCCTCATCCTTGTACGGCGACATATACGGTGCATCGGTCTCGGTCAGGATGCGCGAGATATCGACCATCTTCACAAGCATCCGGAAATGTTCGCTGCGGACAATGTTAGTAGGGATTGAGAAATGAAGTCCATGATCATACGCATGCTGGATGAGTTTCTTTTTGCCGGAGAAGCAATGCAGCACTCCCGTGACCTTTGCGTCGATGAGCATCTGCACCACATCATCTTCTGCTTTCCTGCTGTGCACGATGACGGGAAGCGAATGCTTTTTTGCAAGATCAAGCTGTTTCTGAAAAACTCTTTTCTGCATCTCCCTATCAGTATCCGCATAGGAATAGTCAAGGCCTATCTCGCCGACCGCTACAGCTTTGTCAAGATTCTTGTCAAGCCATGCCATGTCAGCGGCAAACTGCGTATCATCAGATGAAAAAGTATGCTCTGCCCCTTCATTGTCTTTCGCCCAGGTATCAGGCGGATAGAAGCCGATAGCAGCCTGGACGATCCTATACTTTTGAGCAAAAGCAAGGGCTTGCTCGCTCGTCTTTTTGTCCACGCCCTGTGCTATGATGCGTTTCACCCCCGCTTTTTCCTGTGCCTCTATGAACGCGTCCATAGAAGCATAGTTCTTCAGGAGCCATCCATGGTCAAGATGAGCATGGTCGTCAGTGAGTATCATAGCAAGAAAAAATCATCCTTTCTTTTTATGTTTTTGTTCAGAAATCAGGATAGCCATCAAGATCGACACGAAAATGTTCAGGAAGTTGTGCATTCGTCTCTTTCGCATCATTGTAGCGATGCGCCTCAAGATATGCATTGCGCAGCCTGCAGGCAACTCCCATCTCATCATCATTGTAGAAACGCCTGAGAATATCATGATACTCATTGCCATAGAGACCCTTCAACGCATCACCCTGCATATCAAAGACCCTGATGATGGGAAACTCATCCTTATACCCATCGAGAAGATCAAGCATCTGGTATCGCGGCCATTCCATGCACTTCCTGGCACTCTCAAGGACAGGCCCGACATACGTCTTCGTCTTCTCGTTGTCCTCGATGAGCTGTTCCAGTGATGCTTTGAGCGATTCGTCATGAGACCTTTCCAACGAACCTTGTATGTACTCCATGAACTCAAGATCCTTCTTCATCTGATACATGTACTCCCGTGCGACCGTCATCCGGTGGAACGCGTCTGAAAGATTTCGCTCGACAAACCAGGACAACGTACGCTGGTTATCCGTAAAATTCCCCTCCTTGCGCACCTTATGCGCCTGCTCTTTCAGGCGATAAAATATTCCTGGGCCTATATGCACCGCCATAATAGGCTGACGAGTGTCCACATCCAGATCATCATAGTGCAGGCTGTCGGAATGATGCAGACCCTCAATCTCAAGAAACTTCTGATATGCCTGGAGATAGTTTGAGAACAGCGTTGATAAGAGGTGAGATTCAAAGCTTGAGTTCATGTCTTGCGGTGAGATGAACCCCTTAAAAGTGTTATGTAGGTATAATACATCAAGAAAAGCAGAAGAGAAAAGAAGATGAAAAAAAGAGAAAAAAGCGATGCAAGATGCATCTACTTGTTCTTCAGGGCTGCGTGAGCTGCTGCAAGCCGCGCGATAGGCACACGGAACGGTGAGCAGCTGACATAGTCAAGACCGACCTTGTGGCAGAACTCGACAGAGCTTGGCTCGCCGCCGTGCTCGCCGCAGATACCGCACTTAAGATCCTTCCGAGACTCGCGTCCTTTCTTGACAGCTCCCTTGACAAGCATGCCGACACCGCTCTGGTCGAGGACCGCGAACGGATCGAACTCAAGGACGCCCTTCTCCAGGTATTCAGGGACGAAGCTTCCGACATCGTCACGGGAGAATCCCATGGTCATCTGCGTCAGATCATTCGTACCGAAGGAGAAGAATTCTGCCTCCTGAGCGATGAGCTTTGCTGTCAGAGCGCCGCGAGGGACCTCGATCATGGTGCCGACCTTGTACTCGACCTTCTTGCCGGTCTCAGCAAAGACCTGCTTGATCGTCGCCTCGACAACTTCCTTAAGATACCTGAACTCCTCGACGAAACCGACGAGCGGGATCATGATCTCAGGCTTTGCGCCGGCCTTGATCGCAGCTTCCATGATGGCACGGACCTGCATCTCGGTTATTTCCGGATACGTGATCGCAAGCCTGCAGCCGCGGTGGCCGAGCATCGGATTGACCTCGTGCAACGACTCTATCTTTTCCTTGAGCTGCTCAACGCTGATGCCCATGCTGGATGCGAGATCCTTTATCTGCGCTTCTTCGTGCGGAACAAACTCGTGCAACGGCGGATCAAGAAGCCTGATCGTGACCGGGTTCTTGCCCATAGCTTCGAAAAGCCCTTCAAAATCTTCACGCTGGTAAGGCAGGATCTTGTCAAGCGCCTTCCTGCGGCCTGCCTCGTCTTCAGCAAGGATCATCTCACGGACAGCGCCGATACGTTCTTCCTCGAAGAACATGTGCTCAGTACGGCAAAGACCGATACCTTCAGCACCGAACTCAAGAGCCTTCTGTGCATCCTTCGGCGTGTCTGCATTCGTCCTGACCTTGAGGACACGGACCTTGTCAGCCCACTCCATGATCTTTGCGAAATCTCCGCTCAGCTCAGGGTTGACGAGAGGGAGCTTGCCCTTGTAGACCTCTCCCTTCGAACCGTCGAGAGAGATGAAATCTCCTTCCCTGAAGACTTCATTGTTGACTTCGACAGTACCCTTATCTTCATTGATCTTGAGGGCGCTGCAGCCTGAGATACAGCACTTGCCCATACCACGTGCAACAACAGCTGCATGGGATGTCATGCCGCCTCGTGCGGTCAGGATACCCTTTGCTGCGTTCATACCGATGAGATCCTCTGGCGAGGTCTCGAGACGGACAAGGATGACATCCTTTCCTTTCTCGGTAAGGTCATGAGCTTTCTGCGCGTCAAAGACGATCTCGCCGACAGCTGCACCAGGGGATGCCGGAAGTCCTTTTGCGAGAACTTCAGCAAGCTTGACCCCTTCGGGATCGAGCTGCTTGTGCAGAAGCTGATCCAGCGATTTCGGATCGACACGGAGTACTGCTTCTTCCTTGTTGATGATGCCTGCCTTTTCCATGTCGACAGCGATCTTGACTGCTGCAGGAGCGGTCCGCTTACCGTTTCGTGTCTGTAGGAAAAAGAGCCTTCCTTCCTGGATGGTGAACTCCATATCCTGCATATCCTTGTAATGCGCCTCGAGCTTGTTGACGATCTTGACGAACTCCTTATAGGTGTCCGGCATGGTATCTTCAAGCTCCGTGATCGCCTGCGGGGTCCTGATACCAGCGACAACGTCTTCTCCCTGAGCGTTCATGAGAAACTCGCCGTAGAGCTTGTTCTCTCCTGTGCTTGGGTTTCGCGAGAAAGCGACGCCAGTGCCGGATGTTTCTCCCATGTTGCCAAAGACCATCGACTGGACATTGACTGCCGTACCAAGAAGTCCTGTGATGCCGTTGAGCCTCCTGTACAGGATCGCACGCTCATTGTTCCATGAGCCAAACACTGCGTTGATCGACATCCAGAGCTGATCGATAGGATCCTGCGGGAATGATTCTCCCTTCTCGTCAATGACGATCTTCTTGTAGGCCTCGACAAGCTCTTTGAGATCATCTGTCGTGAGCTCGATATCGTTCTCGACGCCCTTCTTTTCCTTGAAGTCGTCAAGCGCTTTTCCGAACTTCTCTCCCTTGATGCCCATGACGACATTGCCGAACATGTGGATGAATCGTCTGTATGCATCCCATGCGAAGCGCTCATTGCCAGTCTTCTCTGCAAGGCCACTGACAGAATTATCGTTGAGTCCAAGATTGAGGACAGTATCCATCATTCCCGGCATGGACTGTGCTGCTCCGCTTCGAACAGAGACAAGGAGCGGATCCTTCTCGTCACCGAGCTTCTTGCCCATCTCTTTCTCAAGGCGTTTCAGGTTTTTTTCGACCTGGTCCTCGACTCCTGACGGATAGCTTTGGTTGTTCTTGTAATACAGGTCGCAGACCTGGGTTGTGATGGTGAATCCTGGTGGAACGGGTACGCCGAGTTTTGTCATCTCTGCGAGGTTTGCTCCTTTTCCTCCGAGCAATTCTTTCATCGATTTATCTCCTTCGTCAAAGAAGTAAACATATTGTTCTTTAGCCATTGATAAACCCCCTCATTAGTATTTCGTTAATAAGTAGTGACTAGCATTTGGCAGTCCTTTATAAAATTTATTCAGACACAGTATATAATAGGCAGAATAAAACAGAAGCTGCTATTTTTCAGCGAAGCCTGGCGCCACAATTCGGACAGAAATTGACCCCTTGGGGAAGGCGTGCGCCGCAGTTTGGACAAAAGTGCAGCGGATGCTGTGAACTGTTGTAATCCTGACCGGGGTTCTTGTACTGGGACGGGCGGACCGGATTCTGACGCTGGTGCTGATGGGTGTGATGATGCTGTTGATTGGCATGATCCGCATGGTTATGCTGGCGGGGTGCATGATGATGCGTCTCTTTCGGCGCATGATCCCTGCGTCCTATGATAAGCTTTCCTGCGCCGAATGCAATCATGACAGCCCCGATGATGATGAAAAGGATGAAATTGCCGCTGCTTTGCCCGTTCAGGATGATCGATGCAGTGAGGACCACACCGCCGATGATGATATGGACCGCTGGAGGGATCGATGGTTGCTCTGCCATAGACAGTTCAAGGAGATGATAGCTTAAATATTTTCTGTACAGGACCAGCAACCGCTATCGCCCTGCATACAAGAAGAGAAAGGAGAAGAAACCTATTCTTTGCTGATGACATCAAATCCCAGATACGGACGAAGCGCCTCAGGAACAGTGATGGATCCATCAGCGTTCTGGTAATTCTCGACGATAGCGACCAACGCTCGCGATGTTGCGATCGCGGTATTGTTGAGCGTGTGCAGGACAGCACGATTGCCATCACTGTACACGACCCTTATGCCAAGGCCACGTGCCTGAAAATCGGTGCAGTTCGTCAGCGAGGTGATCTCGCCGTAGCCGCCGACCGTCGGCCTCCAGACTTCCATGTCGCAGGATTTCGCCTTCCATGTCGCAAGATCTCCTGAGCAGCACTCGATGACTCTATAAGGAAGACCGAGCGCCTGGAAAAGCTCTTCAGAATTGTTCAAAAGCTCATCATAGTACTGATAGGAATCTTCAGGTTTGCAGAAGATGAACTGCTCGACCTTGTTGAACTGGTGCGTCCGCCACAACCCTTTCTCATTGATGCCGTGGCTTCCGATCTCTTTACGAAAGCACATCGAGTAAGAGAAGTATTTCTTTGGAAGTTCGTTCTCTGCGATAGCTTCTTTTGCATGGATGCCGAGCAGCGCATGCTCGCTCGTCCCGATGAGATGCAGATCCTCGCCTTCGATGGAATAGATCGTGTCTTTGAAGGATTCAGTGTCCATAGCAGCGTCCAGGACTTCTTTGTGCAGCATGAGAGGAGGCTCTATGTAGGTATAGCCGCGCTTCTGCATGAAATCGATCGCGAAGCGGATCAAAGCCTGGTTCAGCAGAGCGAATTTTCCCTTGAGATAGTAGAAACCGTTGCCGCTTGTCCGTGCAGAGATGTCGAAATCAGCAGCATCTAGATTCTCAAGGATCTCGGTATGCGTCTTGACCTCAAAATCAAACTTCTTTGGCTCGCCCCAGCGCTTGATCTCAACGTTCTCTGAATCATCCTTTCCGATAGGGACTGATTCATGCATGATGTTTGGGATCTTCAGGAGGAGTTTTTGCTGCTTCTCTTTCACGTCAGCAAGCTTCTTTTCGGTCTTTTCGATCCTGTCAGGGATCTCTTTTGCCTGTTGCATGAGCTCATTTGCCTTCTTCTCATCCTTTGTTTTTTTCGCTTCAGAGATACCTTTGCTCAATGCATTCCTCTCAGACCTGAGCTTCTGAGCCTCATTCATATGCTCTCTGACAGTCTCGTCAAATTTCAGAAGCTTGTCGACCAGTGATGGGTCCTGGAACTTCTTTTTCATGTTCTCCTTGACCATCTCCGGTTGTTCGCGGATGAGTTTTATGTCTAGCATGAAGAGTGACAAATGGAATCTTATATATAAAAGTTTATCGTGATAGGATATCATGATCCATAATTCCTCCAAAAACACTGTTCTCGCAAAGAAGATACGCTATTGCGATACGTTCCTGAAACGAGGGACAGGATTGATGTTCAGGTTCCGCTTTAGGGATGAAGGCTATATCTTCAGCTTCAAGCGCGATATCATCGCAGCGATCCACATGCTCTTCGTCTTCTTTCCTATCGACATCATCTGGCTCGACGAAAAAAAACAGGTCGTCGAGATGCGCGAGAACATCTGGCCTTTCACCCTATCAGTGATCCCAAATAGGAAAAGCAGATATTTCATCGAAGTCCCAAAGAACACGATCAAGAAGACCCGGACAGCTGTCGGCGATCAGCTCGGATGGACAGAAAAGAAAGAGAAATAAGAAAAAAAGAAAAGATCAGTCGACATTGACCCTGAACTTCACGATGCCGTATGTCCCTGAATTCTCATCGTTCTCATAAGTGACCTTGGCATTGAAGACATACGTCCCTTTATCAGAGTTTGAAGGGAGCACCGGTATCGAGACGGTACCTTCCTCGTTATTCTCAAGCTCCAATGCGTCATATGTCTCAAAGAAGTCAGGAGGGTTCGGACAGTTCTCGTCCATCTCGCCCTGAGGATCGACATAACTATGGCACCAGACCACTGTGTCGAATGTTGTCGCTCCCGGCATATCGAGTATGTTCAGCACCCCAAGCCCGAAGACAGCAGTGTTCTTCCTCTCTGTCGTTATCTCTTCAGGAAAGATGATGACCTTTTCGCCGGTATCCATGAGAATCTTGATCTGAGACTCGACCTCGCTGTCGATGCTCTCAGTCAGTTCGCCCGATCCTGCGGTGGAGAAGATGTTCCTGACAATAACAAGACCAAAGCCGAACACGACGATCGCCATGATCAGCTTCACCATGAAGCTTACACTGAGCTCGATGCTTGCTTTTTTGGCCATTTTACTCGATGAACTCGAATTCCTTGACGAGCAGTGCCATAAACAACATCAGGACGACAGCGCCGACGACGATGAAACCGAGGCCCTGGAGCAATGCGTCCATGCCTCCTTCCACAAGACGCCAGATACCATAGACCATGACGCCGAGTCCTACCCAGAGAAACTTGTCAAGCACCAGCTTCATGATCTCAAATTCCTGATCATGATTGAGCAATCGTTTTCCTGAGTCGCCTCGAGGATGCTTCCTCTTCACTGAGCCTGCCGAGACTGATTTTTTTGATCTTTTTGATTTCGTTACCATATCATCACCTTATTGGACAGTTATGTAAAAATATTTCTCTGCGTAGACAGAACCATCTTCTTTGAGGATCCGGACAAAACATCTGTGGCTTGTCTGATCTGTTCCCGACTCGACATTGATAGCCATCTTCTGGACATCGATCTCATTCTTTTCAAGAGGGATGGTCGACCCGATCGTATCGATGGTTATTCCGCTCGATTCTCCACCACCCATGGTAGCACCACAGCCGGTTTCAATGGAAAATGTTGCTCCACCACCTTCAGCATCCTCTACATTGAGAACACCAAAATAATAGTCTTGAGATTCAGACTGCTTGATGGAGAAATCATTCTTGTCGAATGTAAGTTTTGCGTTGCTTTCTCTGATACGTTCGATCATCTGATCCTTGATATCCGAGCTGACATCACTGAGCTGGCCCATGGCATTTCCCATCATGTTCTTCATGAACATGAGACCAAGGCCAAGCATAGTAACAGCAAGGATAAGGACAACAATAGCGTTAATAGAAAGATTCAATGAAGCTTTTTGAGACATGCGGTCACCTCTTTGTTTGCAAACAATAGAGTATTTCTAAGAAAAATGATTTATAAATATTTCTGATAAAACAGAGAATTTCGTCACAATAAGGGTACAAAGAAAAAGAATCTACTCAACTTTGACTGTCTTTCCGATCGCCTGGCCGGGAAGACCGCATTCAAAAAGTGCACGAACAGCACCTGAGTTGCCATGTGCTGCAGAGATCTTTCCTGCGATGACTTTCTTGTCCTTGCCTTCGCAAGCAAAGCTGACCTTTTTCCCGACAAGCTTCTCTGCTGCATCCTTGTCAGCGACAGAATCTATCTTAAGGACTGCCTGGTTGCCTGTCTGGTGATGGCGTGCTGTTCTGAAATTGACGATGACTGCGTTCATAGGCGGAAGGAAATGGGAGGTATTTAAAAAGTTTTCCTAAAGGGAACTTTTTGGATCAGTTGGACGATCCTGCTGGAGTGCCCACAGGACATGCGTTTTTCTTAAAGATTCTTCGAGATCGAACTCAACAGACTGTCTCCATAGTCCCGAATCAGCCTCTCCTGCACGATATCAGCAACCCACTGGACATGCGCGCAAATAACGTATTTAAAAACAAGCCACATAAGTGCACCATCAGCAAAAGAGGTGATGGTCATGACTGACCCATTAAATACAAACGTTATCCAGGACCTGTTCTTTGAGCAGATCAAAAGATTGTCGCAGCAGAACATCATGCGCACGATCGACACATTCAACACACAGTTCAACGGGAGGTGTCAGCTATGATGATGTTCCTTGACGAGATACAGCCAAAAAAAGCAGAGAGCGTCTTCCCCTTCATGGAAGAGATCAACGAAGAGGATCTTGATGTCTATGATGAGAATTTCATAGAATTCTCTGCAGACAACGACAGACTCGACGCCAGCGAGGAAGGATTCATGCTCGGGTACTTAGAAGCATAGCTTCTTGTACAGACAATTCTATTGTCTTGTATCTGGAAGCGTGAAGACAAAAATGCAAGAAGATTCGTATGAGGTGATCGGGATGCTACCGCTTCTCAAAAAGACAGAATACTTGGAATTTGACCACTATAAGACCATCATCGACAGGATGGACGAAGTCTATTTCATGAACCACATCGCAAAGAAAAAGATGAACATCTGACACATTCACCCCTTTGACGACCTGGGGGCTTCAGGGCTGCCACCACCATTCTCCTGGAGCCTCTTTGGTTCTTTTCTAAGCAATGTTTATAAAAAACCCTTGACTTTTCTGCAGCATGAAAAAGCATATCCACAACTATGCGCTGAATCCTGATGCAGAAACCCTTGACCAGTTCAAGGAATGCTACGAGCAGGACTTTGTCGTAGAGGCAGCGTTGATGCCTGACGCCCATCGCGGATATGCTGCTCCGATCGGTGCAGTGCTCAAGACAAAAGACGTCATCGTCCCTGCCTGGGTCGGATTCGATATCGGCTGTGGCGTCAGCTCTGCTGAACTGAAAGGCCGTTCTATCCTTGAAAAGATCAAGAACAACAAGGAATCGATCTATGCAAAAGTCAAAGAACTCATTCCCATGGGAAAAGGAGACATCCATTCTTCAACAGAACCGCTGACCAAAGAGACGCTTGATGCATACAATGCACTCGTCGAGAAATACGAGAAAGGAACGCACAGCAAGGAAGTGCTCAACTTTCTCAAGACATCCGGGGCCAGGCATCTGGGAACGCTTGGAGATGGCAACCATTTCATCGAGCTTGGAACATATGAAAATGAAGCATGGATCACCATACACAGCGGTTCTCGGGGCCTGGGATTCAAGGTCGCAAAGAAATACATGATCAAGACTGCAGGCGCTGAAGAAAATTACGAAGCAACGCATCCTCTTGATGTCGCAACTCAGCTTGGAAAAGAGTATCTGGCAATCCTTGAGTTCGGCCTTGAGTTCGCACTCCTCAACAGGATGGAGATGCTCAGGAAAGTCACACAGGCAATAAGCGAGGTCCTTGATGAAGATATTGTCTTCGAGCTCTGGGTGAACAAGAACCATAATCATGCGGTCCCCGAAGAGAATTTTTTCATCCACAGGAAAGGAGCGACTCCTGCTAAGAAGGGGGAGCGGGGCGTAATCCCTGGCAATATGAGAGACGGCTGCTACCTTGTCGTCGGCAAAGGAAACAAGGATTTCCTGGAGAGCTCAAGCCACGGCGCAGGCAGGGTTCTTGGACGAAAAGAAGCGAAAGAAAAGATATCGATGGAATCCTTCAGGGAGAGCATGAAAGATGTACTCGGGACCGTGACTGAAGACACGCTTGATGAAGCACCTAGCGCCTACAAGAGTATCTCTGCAGTCATGGAAAAACAAAAAGACAGCGTCGAGGTCGTCAAGCTCCTCAAGCCACTCATCAACTGGAAAGGAGAAGGGCGCAAAAAGAACAATCAATAGGGGACGATGTCCAAGCCAAGCCCGTTCTCTGTATCATCGTCGTCATCCTGCTGCTGATTTTTCTGCTGATTGAGCTGGTTCAGAGGGATGTTTGAGGGGACATCGCTATCAAAGATGCCAAGCATCGCTGCTGCCTGCTGTCCGTAATTCTCATCTTCTTGCTGTGGAGTGTTGCCCCGCTGAGGGTTCTGCTGCGGCTGCTGCGAAGGATTCTGCTGCGGTTGCACAGGCTGTCCAAGCTGCTGAGTCGGAGCTGACTGATCCTGAGGCTGCATTGCAGGAGACGGCCCCTGTGCTGGCTGGCTCTGAGCGTCCTGTTCAGGCATCGCTGAATCGATGCCTGGCTGAGGTGATGATTGCGCTGAATCATCCTGAACAGTATCCGGTGCGGTTTCCTCAGGAGCATCACCGATCATCTTCTGAAGGAATGCAATGACTTTCCTGATCTCTTCTTCTCCGTCATTCTGAGTGTCGACAGTAATTTTCATGGTAGAGAGTATAAGAGAATGCAGATATAAATAGTTATTGCTCTCATCGCCCAGGATCCCAATAGTAGAGCTTGAAGACAATCGGCCGGTACGACGTCAGATTACCTGCATAGAACCAGGTATAGGTGCGCACATCTGTCCGATTGAACTCGCGTGCCTCATCAGCATATCGGTAGATATCATATGTGTACAGATACTTCCCTTCAAAAAGGGTGTCGATAGTGCTGTCTATGCAGGTGGGGTTCTCAAGGAGCACGCAGTTTCGAAACGCATCATCCCTTTCAAGCGTGTCCAGACGATAGTAGGACTGGTCATCAGTATACCTGATGTCGCGGGGTAGGAAGACAAGGAGAAACATGAACGTGATCATGATAGCGAGGAACGCTTCAACAGTCTTCATGAACGCTTTCTTTCCGGTCATCATGCATCACCACGTCTTTATGTTGACAAGCACAGGTTTCCTGTTGCCGAAGGGATCGATCAGATAATAGCTGAAGGTACGGCTGAAAACATCAGTGACGCCGGGATCAGCTGTCTCGACCACCAGATACGTCTCATCAGCATCATAGACCTCGATAGAGAACTCAAGCTCTTCACTGAAGTTCCAGCTATCGACAAGGTCCTCCACATCTCTTGAAGAGAGCTCGGTAAGCTTTGAACGGGATATCCCTGAGTAGCTCTCCTTGATGCCGCTGGACATGTTTGAGGGAAGGATAACTTGGTCTTTTGTCCTGACATAGGTATCTTCATGGGAGAAGATGATGAATTCAAGACGTTTTGATATGTCGGTTGGAGAGTAATCGAATTCTGCAGTGAACAGGATGAGATCCTCATTGACAGTCGACGCGTCGCAGAGCTCCATATCCATCTCCCTGTCGAACATGAACGTGGTGCTGGTATTCTCTCCTTCGAAATCGATGACACTTGACTGCAGGTCAAGACAGCCGCTTGAGAACGACACGCTGTAGGGAGCATAGCCTTCAAGGAAATAAGTATCCGCCATAGGTATGGTGAACTCGAACCCGAACGTGACATTGTTTCCGACAAAAGAGAAGATGTCCATGATAGCAAAGACATAGCTGTTGTCGGGGAAGACATAGCTTCGAAGACGAGACCAATCCATGGTGTTGTCATGCTTGGCAAAGACTGTCGGTATGCTCCGTGATGCATTCTCTATGACCAGGTATTCCCCGTTCATCGTCATGTTGAAATCATAGAGATGCTGCTGCGATCTGAAAAAGATCTCCTCAAGGATGTTGTCAGGATAGCGGACACTGTACTGCTGCGAGTCGACGACGATCGTATCGGATAGGTTATAGAGAAAATCACCGTCTCCCAGAGACGCGTTTTGGTATTCCCTTTCAGAGTGCTTCATGAAAAAGACATTCATCCCTTCCTCGACATCAGCCATGAAGAACATATTGTCTTCATCCTCGACCGAATAGAGATAATCGTCAAGGACGAAACTGCTCCAGTTCACCGGATTCTTGACGAAGACAGGGACATTATCTTTAGCTATAGGTGATGAGACAAAGATAGGGATCCTGCTGAACTCGAACGCGACATCTTCCTTGAACGCTTCTTCGATCCGTGCGATGTCTGATTCCATGATCCTCTCCGTCGGGACATACTGGCGAAGCACGATGAAGAACCACAAGGTGAAGAGGAGAAAGATGGCTATACTGATCGCCCAGTCGACCTGGCTTCCCATAGCTTTCTTGCGCATAGAGTCTTTCGGGTGCTTTAGAATATAAATCTTGTCCAAGGTATGAAGAGAAAGAGCATGGGATAAGGTGGATACATCCCCCAGGAACGGCTGCCTTCAGCTTTCCTCCACTCCGTTACCCCGTAAGCGCCAGTTCCATGCCTTAAAGCTGCTTCATTCCTGACCTGACTCATTCGGCATGCAGCCGACCAAACGGGACAGAGCTTCGACGTACGGCCAAAGACCGTTCTCCAAGAGAGGTACCGCCCTTATCCCTTCGGCCCTGCCTGAAGCCCGTTGACAGTGACAGGTGAGGGCTAACCACCCGGCCTAGCTCGGTCATGCAAACCTCAAGGTATTTATAAAAGTTTGGAGAGGAAGGATCATCAGGATCATGCGGTCTGTTTTTCTGAAGCTTTCTTGCTGCTTGCATTCTCTTTGGGCCTTTTCGGCTGTTCGAGCTGCTTGCTCTTGAAAATGACATAGAAAATCTCATTCTGATAGTCTATGATATCCCAGGGAATAGCAAGGCGACGAAGCATCTGCTCGATCCATCCGCGTCTAGGATAGCGCATCGCATTGCCCGACATGGTCCGCTTCGGGAAACTGACAACAACAGTATCTGCAGGAGCAGTCATGATGATGTTCTCAGAGATCTTATGGCTCTTCGTCTGCTCGATGATCTCAAGCACCTTGAAGAGGAAGCAGATGTTATGCTTCCCGACCTGTTGGAAGATGTTTTCAGAGCGAGCCTTGAAAAGGTTGAGGATTGATACAGTGCCCTCTATGCCGTATAAGCTGAAGAAACGCTTGACCATATCAAGATCAGGCTGCGAGATGTCATACGCAGAATAGAAAACATCCTGTGGTCTGTCCATAAAGATGCATGAGAGCGGATTGAGACCGCATCCGATATCAAGGATAGAGTCAGGCCTTGCGCATATCCGAAAGAGCGTCTCGTAGAGGTTCTCATAGATCTCCAGCCGTTCCTTTGTCGATGCATGCGTCTTCAAAAGCTCTACGATGATATCATCATCTTTTTCCTTCTCGTAGCGTGCAAGAAGCTCATCGCGCTGTTTTATATCTGTATGGAAGCTTCCATGGATCCTGTGCAGCGAAGCTCTTACATCTTTCAGGACCATTTTGAACGGCGCCTTCTTGCCTGTAAGAAGCTTGTCGAGCAGATTGCTGTCCTTTTTGAGAACGGTGATGATCCCATCAGTCACGATCTCATTGGGCACTGCAGAGAGCTCATCTTTCTCTTTGATCTTTGTGATGAGATCGTCAAGAAGTTCTTCTGAAAGCTCGCGTCCGTTGATATCCATATGATAGAAGGTGATGCGGGATTTTAAATAGTTACCGCAAGACCTATCAGAGATCGATGATCATCCCTGAGGGTCCCGGATTGATGATGCGTGCGGCGTTTATGCGATCCTCACGGCCTGCTGTCTCGTGGATGTGGCCGCAGACAGCAAGGATAACATTGGCGTTTTCGATAAATGATGTGTAATCAGTGTTGCCGACATAAGATCCCATCGTGAAATCGACAGCTGTTCCGTGCGGCGGTCCATGCAGGAGCAGGATGATGCGATCATCTTTTGAGATTTCCTTGAGAGCATCCTTGGTGAACTGGAGGAACTTTTCGTCCTCTGTCGCGAAGCCGCCGCCGCCATAACCGAGGAAGCAGAAGCCTTCGACCTTATGGACGGCCTTGTGTATGAAGATTATGTTCTCATAGGGCTTGCAGTCCTCTAAAAGGCTGGTCTCATCTTCATGATTGCCATGGATCATGAGGACAGGCATCTCAAAACCCGCTATGGATTCCATGAGTCTTTTCTGCTGGATACCGAAGTTCGTGATGTCACCGCAGCAGAGCACGATATCGACCTTCTCGCGTTTCGCTTTCGCTTTCAGATTATCGAGATGTTCAAAGGAACCGTGGGTGTCGACGAAGGCAAGGACTCTCATGCAGGTGGAGAAAGAAGAGGCTGGTTAAAAGTTTTCCCTCCGGACCTCGCAAGCATCACAACCCGTAGTAATCCTCAAGGATAACCGAGTCCATGTCGCCGAGATCACGTACGACATACAGCCTTCCTCCTGAAGTATCCACGATGGTCTGGGCGATCTCAAGACCTTCTGTCAGCTTGATGCCGACGACTGAGATCGTGATGTTTGATGCCTTGGCGCGCATGACCGCTTCGATGGTCTGGTCGGTCGCTCCGACTGTCGGGACCGCGTCGGTCAGGAGGATGAGATGCTTTGTCGCTGCGTTGTCAGGAAACATGTCGATGGCCTGCTCGATCGCATGGACCATGTTTGTCTCCTTCGATGACTGCAGCGGGATTATCTGATCGACAAGATGCTGGAACTCATGCGTCGGGGGGACACTTTTCACGATCTCGGAATTGAACGCGATCAGCCCGACCTTGTCATGTTGGTTGATCGCCTTGTATGCTAGAGCGATCCCTGATTTCTTCGCAACATTCAGCTTGGGACCTTTCATGCTTCCTGAGACATCAAGACCGTAGATAACATACAGCGACCCTTTGCTCTTTCGCTTGACCGCACGAAGATCGTTTTCCTCTATCTTCGTATGCCCGCGGCGAAGTGATGTCTTGACCGTCCGCTTCAATGCAAGATCACGGTATCGCGGCCGAGGTGTTGATCCCTCATCGGTCGCATCCTTCTGGCCGTAATGCGATTCCTGCTCCTGGACTTTCTCTCCGAGAATATCTTTAGGTGTTATCTTGTCAAGCTCCTGGATGCAAAGGGTCACCGATGCGAGCCGTACACCCTCATTCGTCGGACGGCCGTTCTTCGTGATAAGATCCTTGCTTTTCAGATCCTGGATCTTTCGCTCGATCTTGTCCCTGATGCGCCGCTGGAATTCAGGGATGCGGGAGTTGCGCTCGATGTAGCGCGAGTCATACCCGGTAAGTTCTCTGACAAGCGTCTCCCCATAAAGTTCTTTGACATTCTTGAACTGGGAGACCATATTGTCAAACATCATGTCCGCATTGAAGGAGATGCCGCGGTCGACAGCCTCATTCAGGAGTTTTCCTTCAGCTTGAGCCTCATCATCATCAAGAACAGTCTTTGGCAGCTTTTCCTCATCCTTCTTGGAGCGCTCAAG
>JBMCSP010000005.1:0-17819 GCA_048624455.1 Nanobdellota archaeon | reverse complement strand
GGATAGAGACATGACACTTGAGCCGCTTGAACGCAGTCTCTCCTTTTTCCTGCTTGTAGGGGAGCATGCCTCTGATCGTTCTCTTGACGATCATATCAGGGCGTCGCGGGTAGTATGGTCCGTTCAGAGGGATGCCTCGCTCTCTCTTCTGCTTGAAGGAGGCAAAAACCTTGTCCTTTGGACCTGTGATGACCGCCTTCTCTGAATTGACGATCACGACTGTCTCTCCGAGGAGAAGCATCTTAGCAACCTGTGTTGCCATTCTTCCTAAGATCTGATCTGTTGCATCGATTATTTTCATTTTGATCATTTATCCGATAATTCTGACTTTCTTGCCTTTTGGATTTGACTGCAGGAGCTCTTTGAGCGTGATAGCTTTGCCGTTGCTGTTGATCTTCTCTTTAGCAGACTCTGAAAACGAGTATGCTGCAACGGTCAGCTTGTGCGCAAGGTCTCCTGTGCCCAGCACTTTACCAGGAACGACGACGACTTCATTTTCCTTGGTGAACCTGTTCAATCTGGAGAGATTGACGACACGTTTTCCTCGCGTAGGTTTCTCTAGGTCACCAGCGACACGCCTCCATAGGTTGGCCTGCTCTTCTGATGAAGTCTTCTTCATCTCTTCGATGAGACTCTGCAATTGGATGTTTGTCTTCTTCATTTTTATTCCTGTCTGTTCTTTGTCGATCCTCTCGGATCATCACTAGTATATGTGGGGGACGAGGTTCGAACTCGCGTAGGCACTAAGCCACACGGCCCTCAACCGTGCCCGTTTGACCGCTCCGGCACCCCCACATCATGCGCATGACATAATGTGCGATGGACGGTCCACGAAGCGATTGATCACGGATCCGTCACGATCGGTGTTTGGTAATCCGTTCGTTCTTACTTGAGTTCTTTCAGAGCGGCGACGAAGTCATCGGCTGTCGATGCAAGGTGGTCCATTGCCTGTTCCACCATCTCTTCAGGAGACAGCTGTCCCCAAGCTTCGACGACAAAGATGAACTTGTCTGGATTATATTCAACTTTGATGATGTCTTCATTGACACCATCGACTGCATCCACAAGATTGTTCTTTTCGATGAGCGACTTCTCAATCTTGCCATCCTTGAAAATCTCAGCAGGATACAAGGTCTTGTATTCATCGAGGAACTGTGAACTATTGTTGATCGTGATTGTCGCATCATTGCGGTAGTATGCATGACCTGGCGACCATTTTGCGTGCGTCTTCCCACGTCCGAGCACCGCTGTTGCCTCGAACTCGAGCTCCTGCCCTTCAAGCAGCTTGACGATCGGCGTCTTGCCATGGACCGGCTTGACTGATGGATCTGCAGACTTGATGTCTGAAGCATAGACGGTCTTTGGGCCCTTTGCATTGAGTGTCAGCTTAAGGCTCGCCTTAGCGCTGTCCTTAGGGACATTCTCACTAGGGAACTCATATGACTTGAGGTCCGTCGTCAGTACCAGAAGACCCAGACGAAGCGCTATCATCTCATCATAGAGCGTCGATGTGTTCTTGCGAAACTCGACTTCTTCGATAGCCATAGTAGGGACTTCATTGACGATGGTCCTTCGCAGTGTATTGACGAATGCTGTCGATGCACCCTCTATTGCAAATGCCAGGGTATTATTCTTCTTGGAAATCTTTGTCAGTTTCATTTAGACACGCCTTCCTCGCTTACCGCCTTTTTTCCTGCATCCGTCATGGGCTACAGGTGTGACATCTTCAATGATTCCTATTTTTATACCTTTCCGTGAGAGAGCCCTGACAGCTGCTTGTGCGCCGGGTCCGGGATTCATAGGCCCCTGATGTCCACCAGGTGCCTTGATCTTGATGTGTAGGCCGGTAATACCGCCATCCATCGCAGCATCAGCAGCAGCCTTCGCAGCGATCATCGCTGCAGTCGGCGATGGCTTCATCCTGTCGGACTTGACGACCATTCCACCGCTGATCTTGAAGATAGATTCTGATCCTGTTATGTCTGTGATATGGATCTGAGTATTATTGTATGATGAGCTGATGTGAGCGACACCCCATTTAAGCGGTGGTCTCTTTCGCCTCTGTTCAGGCTTTTGTTCAGGCTTTTTGTCCTCTGACCTTTTGTCTTCTGTCTTGGACTCCTGTTTCTCCTCAACCTGTTTCTTCTCCTCTTTCTTATCAGACTGCTTCGCTTCAGGTTGCTTTGCCTCGGTGTCCTTTTTCAGCTCCTTTTCCTTCGCTTCTGCTTCGTTTGCCATGTTCACTCAGCCTTTTCAGTTGATTCGTCAGAGGATTTTTCAGTCGCTTCTACGGACTCTTCTGCTGGGCCTTCGCTTGGTGGAGCAGCCTCTTGCTCCTTTGCTGCTGCAGCTTCTGCTTCAGCAGCCTTTGCAGCCTCTTCAGCCTGCTTTTTTTCCTCTTCACGCTGTTTTATGATGATGTGCGGATCCACGTCTCCCCGTTCAGGGTGCTGTGGATCCTTCATAGGTGATCGATCGACAAATTCGATGGAATCTTCTTCGCTGACCGGAACCATATATGATGGTGACGTGACCTTTTTGCCTCCGACTCTGATGTGGCCATGGACGACAAACTGACGCGCCTGCGAGACTGTGCGCGCAAGCTGCTTCTTGAAGACAAGGGTCTGTAGCCTTCGATCCATGACATCCCTGATACCGAGACTCAAAAGATCGCTGAGAGTGACCTCGTCTTTCCTGATAAGACCGTAACGTTGGATCTTTGCGATAAGCTGCTCCTGCTCACGAAGAGCCTGTTCCTTTCGGGCCGTTCCGAGGCGGGATGTGATGCTCTTTGCCTGGTCCTTGATGTTTGCAAGGAATGCAGCCATCTTCCAGATCTCTTTCTTGTTCCTCGTGCTGTACTCCTTACTGATCTGCTTATCTTCTGCAAGCATCTCCTCGTTCCAGAGGATTCGAGGCTTTGCATAATTCTTGCGTGTTCGTCGTGGATCTCCCATTTTTCATCTACTTCTTCTTTTTGACGCCGGTCACTTTGCCTTTTGAGCGCCTGAAATTTGACTTTGTCCGCTGGCCACGCAGAGGAAGCCCCCATGCATGGCGCATACCACGATTGGATTTCGTCTTCTTGAGACGCTTGATATCGTTATCCTTGGTGAAATCAAGATCTGCTGAGAGAATATGCGCGTTCTCACCGGTCTCGTAATCTTCACGGCGGTTCAGCATCCATTCAGGAATCTTGTACTTTGAAGGATTCTTGAGAACATCGTTGAGCTGCTCAACTTCCTTATCTGTAAGGATTCCTGCCTTCTTGTCCTTAGGGACACCAGATACGGAGAGAACAGCATTTGCAAACATGACACTGACTCCTTTGATCTTAGTCAGAGCATAGAGGATTGCTTTCGAACCGATAAGGTCCGTACTCGCTACACGTACTAAATGCCTGTAATTGTCTTCTGCCATTTTTATCAGTCAGTCGTTCCCGAGAATTAGCATATCAGGACCCTAGGGGCGCTCAATATGAACTCGGGTGTAGAACGGAGGAATAAGAGGCTATTTAAAAAACTTTGCATTGAAGCCCAATCTATTCTCCTTTGTCTTCAATGAAATGATAGATGTAGTCAAGATACTTCTTCATATCATAATAATACTCAGTGACCTTATCGATGTTGATCGTAATCCCAGAACCGTCAAGCTGTTCGATAACCATGCCGACGTGGCGCTTGTATTCATTGATGACATCATATTCAGCACGGGAGAGCCGCCTGAGCATCATATAGAAGTCGAGCATCTCAGATATCTTATCATCGTCCATGAGCTTTCTCAGCTGATCCACTTTGAGGCCGGGGCTGGTATGATAGTCTTCGATCTCGCCTTTTTCTTTGTAGAACTCCAAAAGAAGGTCGACCATGAACTCAAAGGCGGCGATCATGCGTGTGATGATGGACTTGAGAACGTCTGCGGTCCTGGTGTATTTCAGCGTGACAAATATGATATGATCTATACGCTTGATCTCTTGGACTGCATTGGTATATATCTCCTCAAGCTCTTCATTCATCTTCCTGCACCTCTGTCGGATCTTCTTTTTTCTCTAGCTCATCGACAAGAGAGTTGATTGAATTAAAAAATTCTTTTGTTTTAGCGACGTAACTTTTTATATCTTGTGCCTTGAGGACCTTAAGTTCATAATCGTCTGAACAGATGACAAACTGGTCTCCTTTGGAGAATTCGATTGGGCTTCTTTTGTGCGCGACAAGGATCTCCTTGACATCCCGAAGAAGCTCAAGGCTCGACTCGTCGAGATTGTAGCGCGGGACGCACTTCTCTGAGAACAGCCGGTACTTTGATTCAAACGTATCAAAAAAAGGAGGTACCCGCTTGAACATGCGCTCATAATACAGAAGAAATCCCATCGTGTGGGTCAAGGCAAGGAATGCATTCTCCATGACCGCAAGAAGAAGCTTAGAATCCTTGACAAGCGGATAGGTCACAAAAAGCATGTGGTCCGCAAGAGAGAGTTTCTTTTTTGCCTCAGAACGAAGACGCTGATAGGGTTCCATCGGTAGTGACGAATACATCCTTTATTTTAAATATTCGTATAGTGAAGAAGTCAAAGAGGATATTGACGAGAAAAACGCTCAGTCTTCCTGCAACTTGAGAATCGCTTCTGCAAGGTCGCCTTCAGCGTCTTCTATGGCTTTTTTGGCATCTTCTTCTGATGCACCAGTCTGCTCGACGACAGTGCTGACATCGTCCTCGTTGATATCAGGAGCTGTATCGTAGGATTCCTCATGCGGCTTGCCGACAACCTGGAACGTCTCCTGACCCATCATATTGACCTTGGAGACCTGCGGCTGCTCGATTACAAGTCGTTTATCAGGAAGCTCGATGATGACGCGTGATGCGTCGATCTCTTCTTGGCGGATGCCCATCTTACGCATCGCTGCCTGCATCTGCCGAGAGTTCATATTCATGCCGGGCATCATGTTCAGCCACCTACCCATGATGCTGCCTGCCAGTGCAGAAGGACCTGGATAAGGATGACGACAACGACAAGAATGATGACATGTCCTGGCTTGATCTGGAACTTGGATGTTCCGCCTTCGCCATATCGCACAAGTCCTCCGCCGGATGACGGCATCTGAATCTTATTATCAGCCATGGTCAATCGAAACCTTCGTTCGTATTTAAATTTTTGGACACCCTCAAAAAAGGGTCGGGATATATGCAGGGAACTTGTAAGCCACCTTCTGTCAGCCCCCACGCCCTGCATGGACGGACTGTCTTAACATTCAACTTAGCGTCTTTGACTTGCACCGGCCGGGTCCATATCCCATCGTTCCCCAAAAGAACGTCAGCAGGTTAGCTCCCTCTCCTCGCGGACAGGTTCGCATGCATCATTCTCCTCTTGGGACGTGTCTTTTCTTCTATGGGAGCCATCCGATTAAGGATCTTGTCTTGCGACAAGCGGCACTATTGGAGGGTGGACTTTCCTCAGCGCATATGCACCGGCAGTTAAGTCATCCCCTGCAACCCAAACGCTCTTGGTCGAGTGCAGTATTTAAATGTTATTTATTTTCTATATTGTTATTAATTAAAATAGAATTGCGTCTATACCGTATGAAGACAATCATTTCCTGCTGAATGAAAGAATGTACTTATCTGCATGGCCGAGCCTGAATGTCCGAAGGACTTTTCCGTCAAGCCCATACTTCTTCGCAAGCTCCAGCAGCTCTTTCTTCTCATTAGATAAGATGATCATCCGTCCTTTGTCTGATAGGACAAACTCGGTCTGGTAGAAGAGCATATCATAGAACTTTGCAACTTTCATATGCGTGTGCTTGCCGAACTCAGGCGGATTTGTCGCGATATGCTCGATCGATCCTTTCTCGAATTTCGTCTCGAGCCAATCGATGTCGCCTTTTCCGACAGAGATGAGATTCTCGATACCTGCGATCTTAAAGTTCTTTTTCATCGCATTGACTGCCTGGAGGTCAACATCATAGGCCACAATGGACGTATCCTTCGCAGCCTGCTTGAGATCGATGGAGTCATCATGTTCATCAAGGAAATTATCGACATCAATACCATCAAAAAATGAAGTAGAGAAGAGATCAGTTCTCTCAAAAAAGCGCAGCGAATATCCTGTGGCACGGAACGCGGCTTCTGCACAGATTGTTCCTGAGCCAGCACACGGATCGAGGAACGTTTTCGCTCCATCAAAACCAGAAAGGGCGACAAGATAGTATCCAAGCGTCCCTTTGATAGAGGTCGGATGCGCGAAGACACGGTGGCTTCGTTTGCTCAGGTCCTGCTGGGTGATGTCGATCCCGATGACCGATTCATTGCGATTGTATTGAAAATAGATGAGTGAGTCAGGATGATCAAGATCGACCTTGGGATCAGATAGTTTTTTGTGGATGACGTCAGCAATATCTTTCTCATAAGAGCTTTTTGTCGAGCGGACGCAGAAACTTCCTGCAATATCTTTTGTATCGATAGGACTGACAGCCTCAAGGATCTCTTCTTTCGATGTAGCTTTGAATGAGGAAAGATAGAGAAGGACACGTTTTGCAGCTTGTGTCAGATAGACGTATTTTACTATCTCTTCCTTCGTCGCATCAAGAAGAAGAAACCCTGAATGCTCTTTTGGTTTTGCATTGATCAGCCGCCCCGCTTCTTCAGCTGCTAGATCTTCAAAACCCTCGTTGACAAGAATAGCGAACTTCATCTGTCATCACCTGGCTTGTCGTCAGTCTTGAAATAAGTGAAAGCAAGTATCGCAAAAAATGCGAGTACGCCCATAAAGGTCTCTATACTGATGATCTGGAATGAGAAAAGGATGAGATTGACGACGACGATTACAGCGCCGGCCCCTCCAACGATCTTCTTAACCAGCTTCTTGCTCTTGCTTTCCATGGTGATGTTGTTGAAGCTCGCTTTAAAAAAACTTGCATGCATTTTTGCTCTAGAGCGCCCAGCTCTTGAAAATCACAAGACACCATATGTAGAAAGCTTTTTAAATAGATTCAGACTCCGAAGGATACAGTTATTAACTAGTGTCAATGGTATCCATGCATATGGAGAGAAAACAGGTCATTCTGGACACGAACTTTTTGCTCGTTCCGGAACAAAACCGCATCGATATCTTTTCAGAGATTGAAGGGATCATGGATGCGCCATACGACCTGTATATCATCGAGACGACACTAAGAGAGCTTGAGAAACTGCAGACAAGAGGCAAAGGCTCTGATAAGGTCGCAGCACGCATCGGACATCAGCTCATGGAGCGCTACGGTGTGAAGATGCTTCCTGCACAAAAAGAGCATGGTCGCCTCGTAGACGACCAGATTGTCGGGCGTGCAAAGGCTGACCCGAAAAGCACCATCGTCTGCACCAATGATAAAGAGCTCAAGAAGCGCGTCCTTGACGAGGGCGCATCGATCATCGAAGTTATGCAGAAAAAATATCTCAGAAGACGGGGATGACTATGTTTTACAAAGTAGAAATCAGCGATCATATTCGGATTCCTCCCGATGCATTCGATAAGAGCATCGAGGAAGCAATGGTTGACAAGATCAAAGAAAAATACGACGGCTTTATCTCGAGAGATCTCGGGATTGTTGTCGATGTCCTTGATGTCAACGAGATTGGGGAAGGCGTCATCGTCCCAGGCGATGGAGCACAATACTACAAGGTCTCTTTCGAGCTCATGACATTCGAGCCTGAGATGCAGGAAGTCCTCCTCGGAAGCGTCCGGGATATTGCAGACTTCGGCGTCTTTATGACGCTCGGTCCGATTGAAGGTATGATCCACGTCTCCCAGACCATGGACGACTTTGTTTCCTTCACCAAGGACAAGGTCCTTCAGGGCAAAGAGAGCAAAAGAAATCTCAAGGTCGGGGACCAGTGCCGTGCACGCATGATCGCGATCAGCTACAAAGACATCGCAAATCCTAAACTTGGCCTGACCATGAGGCAGGCAGGACTCGGCAAGCTTGAATGGGTCGAAGAGGACCTTGCAAGCGCAAAGAAGAAAAAATGATTGAGGGATGAACATGGCAAAACGAGCTGTATGCAAAAAGAACAAGATGTTCGTCGATGACAAGAATTTTCCTAAGCAATTCCAGGACGAGCCTACGACCACAAGCTGGCAGGGTCGCGTCTTTATCCTTGATCCGAAGAAATCATTCATCGCTGACAAGGTCGGCGCTGAGATCAAGGGAGAATATGCTATCAAAGTACGGTGATTATCATGAAACTAGATATCGTTAAAGAAGTTGAAGCACCCCTCCTCTCCCGCAAGAGAGTGACGCTGACAGTAGAGAGCGACAGTACGACCCCTGCACGCCAGGACCTCATCAAGAAAGTTGCTGAGAAACTTGGCGCAAAGCCTGAGCTTGTCGTCATCAAGCACATCTATACAAGCTTCGGCACAAAGAGCTGCAAGGTCATCGCTCATGTCTACAAGAAACGTGAGGAGCTTGAGAGGATCGAAGAAGGATACCTCGTCAAGAAGAATACACTCGCAGCTCCTAAAGAAGAGGCAGTTGCTGCAGAATAAGGACGTGATTCATTATGGCTAAAAAACAGACAAAGAATAAGGCCCCTTCAAAGCGATGGGAAGCATACGAAGTCCAGGGAGACAAGCTTGTCCGTAAAAAGAAGCTGAGCCCTAAGGCTGAAGGCGTTTTCATGGCTGAGCACAAGGACAGGTATACCTGCGGCAAGACAGGCTACACCGAGTTCAAGCCTAAACAATAATTTCTTTTTTTATATCCACTTTTTCTTCAAAAGATTAATTTAGATAACTTTCACTAAGGAAGTTTTAGAACAGCGCTACCTAGTCTACGTTCTCAATGATCCAAAAGAGAGACAAAATAGAGTGTAGAAATAAAACTGGATAGATGTGGTTTAGAAAACAGGTTTTACTCGTCCTGGTTCATCTTCTGGAAAACCAGGAGATCTTCTGTGGTAAGCTTCTGGCCCTTCTGGATCTTTTCCTCGACGGAGACCTGTTTTTCCTTGATAGCGGTCTCCTGGACCTTCTGCTTCTTGTCTGACGTCTCCATGGTGTGGGCGTCAAGCTTTTTCGTGATCGGAGCGAGTTCTTTGAGCTTATCCTTCAGCTTATCGTTGATCTCGGAGAAATGCTTCTTGTGCTCAAGGAATGCCTTGTATGCTTCTTCTTCCTTGACCTTAAGCTCATCGATCTTCTTGGAGAACGTGATCATCTCTTCATGCTTCTCCTGGCTCTCCTTAGCATTCTTCTGGACAGCAGCATGAACCTCATCCGCTTCCTTCTTGAGCTCATCGATCTCTTTTGAAAGATCACGGATCTTCTTGTTGAGATCAGAATTAGAATCCGTTTCATCAAGCGTCTTCTTGATGGACTTAGAACGCTTCATGAGCTTCTGCTCGGCATCAAAGGACATTGGCTGCGTCTCAAGCTTGAACTGGATACCCTCAAGCTCTTTTTTCAGAGCGCCGACGTTGATGCGTTCACCGCCCTGCTCTTTCGCACGCTGTTCCTGCAGACCCTTGATCTCTGCAATCTTCTGGTTGATGATGTCGTTCATCTCTGTACGCTTCTTCTTTGAGTCCTTGACATTCTTTGTCAATTCGTCGCGTACCTTGCGGAATTTCTTGATCTCGGAGATAAGCTGGACGATCTCCTTAGAGAACTCCTCTTTCTTCGAGTACCATTCTTCCTTGACTTCATTGACCTTGTCCAGCTCCTTTCGGATCTCAGCGACTTCCGCCTTGATCTTTCTAGACTCTGCGACGAGGTCCTTGATTTCATTATCACTTAACATTGTCAACCAATCTACGTATTGTCTAAATAAAAAATGGTAACAAACGGCATTTCGCCAGTTTGTTTATGCTGTATTTATCCGAAAAGTGCGCCGAGACCAGCAGCTGCTTCTTCTTCCTTGTGCTCTTCCTTCTCTTCTTCCTTGGGAGCACTTTCAGCAGCAGCACCTTCAGCAGCAGGAGCAACAGCAGCAGCTGGAGCAGCAGCGACTGTTGCAGCAGTGTTGATTGCTTCTTCCATGTCAACACCGTCAAGTGCAGCAACGAGTGCTTTCACTTTCGCAGTATCAACCTCAACACCTGCAGCCTGAAGTACCTTTGTTACTGCGTCTTCGCTAATGTCCTTACCGGATTTGTAAAGTAACATTGCAGCGTAAACGTATTCCATTTGCGATACCTCCTAAATGATCGTTAGTCTTTATGAATATTATGCCTCAGGGACCTTTGTTGCAACGCCCTGAGCCTGTCGTTGTGCTTTCTGAACGATCTCAGCCATGACATCTGCCTCAAAGACAGGTGCATTGATCGCCAGATTCCTTGCATTCTGTGATGCTTTTGTGATGAGCGGACCGATCGTCTGCGCAGTAGGATGCTCGACAAACATCGCAAGATTGAATGCCTGAGCAGCAAAGCGCTCGACAGTATCGATGTACTCCTGTTCATCGACTGCAAGAATATCCTTCGTGAAGATCTCTCCGTCCTCGTATGTTGCGACGAGGTCAAGACCGATCTCCATCGGTTCTATACCGAGTCTGGTCAGGAGAGATGCCAGCTTTCCGCTGAAGGTCTCTCCAGCGCTGATGACCTTGGAGTCTTCCTTGACGATAACTTTACCGTTTTCGATTCCGGCCTTGATACCGACACCGCCCAGTTCCGAGATGATCGGGCCTGGTGCAAAACCTGTAGGTCCAGCCGGGACAACGACATCTTTTGGTGCTTCCTGTCCTGCTTTTGCAGGAGCAGAAGACTTGTTCTTCTGGAGTGTCTTGAAAAGTGTGAATGGATTCTCGCTCGTGAAGATGAGAGCGGGCATTCCTTTGAGGTGGTCAATGAGCTTGTCAAGACCTTCCTTCTCTTTTGCGACCTCATTCAGGGCGATCTTCATCAGGCGCTTCTTGCCCATGAAAATGTCCACCTTATCGCGAAGCTGCGCACGCATGCTCTGCAACTGCGGCGTAGGGAGTCCTTCCATGTTGACGGACCCGACGATTGGATACTTCTTGATAAGTTCCTTAAATTTCTTGACGACTTCTTTCTTCGCCTGTGAAACATGTGCCTTTGCCATTATCATCACTCAAGTTTTTGTGAACCGCTCATCGTCATCTTGATGTAGACGGAACGGATATTATTCTTTTCCAGCGGAAGATGATGGACCAGCTGATCGTATATGTTCAGCGCATTCTCAGCGACATCCTTGTCATCCATCTCTTCATGCCCGATCGCTGTCTGGACCAACGGCTGCGTCTTTGCAGCGACACGCTGGGTGTTCTGCAGCCTCTCATAGAGGAGAGACAGGTTAGCTTTCGGCGGGACGACGCATCCTGCTTTCGGATTCGGCATCTTTCCACGCGGACCGAGGACACGACCGAAAACCTGAGCGACCTTTGGCATGATGTTTGCCTGAGCGATGAAGTAATCATGACGCTCTGCAAGGTTCTTCAGGCCTGCCTTGTCCTGCTGGAACTTCTGGAAATCATCCATCTGGACGACTTCGTCGCAAACCTTTGCCTCTTCTGCAAGTTCAGGACCCACAAGAGCACAGATGCTCTTCTTTCGTCCGACCGAATGCGGAAGCTGAAGGTAAAAATCGACCTGATTCTCTGATTTCTTCAGATCGAGGTTCTTCAGGTTGATGATGAAATCGATTCTCTGCTTGAATTTTCGCTTTTTAGATTCAGCCTTAAGCTTCTCTAAAGCTTTTAGTATATCGTTTTGATCCATGATATCTCACCCTTCTACACGTAAGCGTAAGCCGCGTAGTCAACGGGACAATAACGGAGAAAACGAGAGGCTATTTATAAAAGTTTCTGAAAAGCGGTTACTTCTTCTTTTCATTTTTCTCTCTATACTTTAGGTATGCAGTCCGTACTGTCTGGTAATTCCTGTTTAGGATCGTAGCTATCTGGTTGTACTGCAGACCGTAATGATCCTTCAGATAGGCAACGATCGATTCCTGGACGCCAAAAGAAAAAGAAAAAATAGAAAGCGGTATGGTATACACGCTCTCCTCAAAAACAAAGTTACCGGGGAACTTCTTGCTCGCTCGCCCATATGAGATCTCGATCGTCGAGACACTGCGCTGCACTAGTTCAGATATCAGGGGGGAGGACAGACGAACTTCGTCCCGCAGATACTTGCATATGGATTCGAGAGCTCCTAGCTCCTTCACGAAGATGTATGTCGGCAAAAATAGTTTTGTAGGGGACAGGACCTTATCGAGGAAACGCCTGTTGAGCTCATCGACGATGGATTGCTGCTCCGCCACAGAGAACGCTCCGATCATGCTCAAAAAGCTCTCAACAAGGTACTCTTTCTGCCGCAAATCACTCATCTTCAACAGTATCTGATGATTCACTGGTTTATTAATATTTCGCTAAATAGCAATTTTTTATTATTAAGTTAAACAAAAACCAACTTAAAGACAAGAAGGACCAAAGACAAATAATTAAATAATAATATATTCTTATTCTGAAAAACCGAATAACTGGATTTGCTAAGAAAAGAAAAACAAACACAACCAAACAACAAAAAAATATTATTTAATTACACAATAGAGACAATAATAATAATAATAATAATTTGAGGATGTCGATGCACGAGAAAAGAAGAGTTCATGAATAGTTCTGTTCTGCAAAGACCTGAGCCCTGAACTTGTAGAGCCGGGAACCCGGGTCGAGCCAGGCAAGCTCGTTGAGACCCAGCTTGTTGCATGCGAACCTCAAAAAATCCTCTGAAGACCATCCCTCTTTAGGAACGATGTGGGGCAGCAAGAGGCCTGCAAATGCCTCGTTCTTGATGATCAGCCCGTCCTTGCCGACAGTAAAGCTCTTCAGGACCGCACCGGGATCCTCTTTTTGTATTATCGTCGGCTCGGTCAGCAATGAGACTTCGATATCGACATCCTCAAATTCCTCCTTGCTCAATGGAAGAAACCTCGAATCCTGGAATGCAGCAGACTTTGCAGCAGTCATCAAAGAGCGGTAGAGCGGATTGCTTCCCCTTGGGAATCCGATGCAACCGCGAAGCTTCCCTCGCTTATGAAGGCTGACAAAGACACCTCTTGGATCATCCAACCGTTTCAACGCTTTTTCAGGTATAGTAGGATCGCGCTTCTCAAAGACCGCATTGATCGCCTCTCTGGCAAGACCGATCAACAGCAGTCCATCAGCTTTCGACAAAACCCTTGACATAGCTCTTTTCTGGAAAAAGTGATTTAAAAATCTTTGTTGTCTACCATAGTGATGAATCACTGAAAAAAAGAGAAGCCTCGCCGAGAAAGTGGAGCAAGAAAAGGAAAAATTAATCTATAGTTTTGCAAAGGCTTTCTTGAAATCGTTCGCCTTCTTCTTGATAGACTTGGCAGAAGATTCAAGGGCAGCTGTCACATCTCCTGTGCTCGTCTCGACAATGAACTTAGGGATGCCGACAAGCGGATGCTTGATATTGTAGCCGGATGTCGTGACATTCTTCTCGTTCCAGAGCTCTTCACGCAGAAGGTTGCAGAACGTATGATCTTCGCCACGTACCTCGAAGACCATCTTTGTCTTTGTTTTTGAGATTGCTGAAAGTTCCATCGTGGACGGGAAAAACGACACTTTGTTTATAAACTTTTCTGTGAAGCTATCTGTGTCCTATAGAGATGCGTTTGAGCCGTGAAGAGCTTCCTGAGACGAGGGAGACAGATCGTTTTGTCAGCTTTGCAAGAAATTTGACGAGCTCTTTATTCGCCTTGTTGTCTTCAGGCGGTGCAGCGATATCGATCATAAAGAATCCCTTTTCACCATCGTAAGAGCGAAAACCTGTTTTTTGGGCTGAAGGCCTGACTTTCACAGAAAAAAGAGAAGTGTCGTCAGTGACAGATGCAAGGAACACCGCCTTGGCATCGTTTCCCATGAGCATCACTCGTAGTCGCGCCAGGTATGCTTGCATTTCTCGCACTTGAAGAATTTTGTCTCTGACTCGTCACCTGAACGGGTCTGTTCAAGCCAGAAATATGCCTGATTGTGTCCGCACTTCGGACAGTCGACTTCGACAAGCGGATTCGCCTCGACCGAATTTTTCTCATCGATGATCTCGATATCCTTTTTCTCGGTTACAGCCTCCTTCACCTGATCGCCTGCATCAACAGGAGCAGAATAGCCGCATGAGCACTCATAAACATATTTACCTGATGACTTCTTGGGCACCAGTATAGATCCGCATTTTGGACAAAATTTCATGAAAAAACCTCGTTGTTTTCATGAGACCCATGAATTTTCAATTCAGTATGTTTCATATGGAAAACCTTAGATGATGAAACCGATGATCTTGAAGAACCAAATCTTCACATAACCAAGCCATGGTATGCGAAAGATCGCCTTCCCGATGACGACGTCCTCTGAGATACCTGTTTCAAATCCGTAGCTCTGAGGATTATTATCGCCTTTCGTTGTGAATGTGACTTCCCCTTCATTTATATCTTTTTCTATGACACGATGGATGATGGGATCCTGACTGGACGATCTGAAGACTATGATGTCGCCGACATCTATCTTGTCTGGCTCGATGCCTCTGAGGATCATGATATCGCCGGTGTTAAAGCCATTGCTGAATGGAAAATCTCCAAACTCTTCTTTGGCGATCCCTGTGCTTGCATAATATTCTCCCTGGGTCACGGTTGTCCCATCGAGAACCGCGGGCTCGCTCCACCAGTCATCAAAAGAGCCAGGATGCTCCATGCTTCCGGAGACGACTGCCACAATAGGATACTGAGTCCCAAAGACCAGACCGAGGGCAGGGTAGACGATGAATTTGATAAGGACAAAAGCGAGAGCGACATTCGCGATCCAGCTCAGGAGGGAATCTTCATTCAAGAAATCCCGAAACCGCTTCCAATACTTTTTTGCCTTCTTCACGTGACGCATCCTCTCCATCAACAGGACATCATTAAAAAAGGTTTCTTTTCAGGAGAGGAACGATGACATTTTTATATCGGAAAGGATTAGACCTGGACATGGAACAAAAGAAACGCAAAGGACGCAGGAAGATGATGGATGATTTCTACAAGGAGATCGACCGGCAGAAGAAGCTTCTTCCTGACATCAAGCAGATCGAAGTCCGCTACTGCGAAGAATCAAAAACATATAAGCTCAACAATAAATGGCACCCGTTCGAGGATGTCGCAGAAGTCTACAAGGAGACTGCAAGAAAAGCGATAGAGAAGCATGCGGATCCTGAAGCGAAGATCACGATCAAGCCCATCTGGCACCATACGAAAGTCAAGAGCATCACATTCATCGCCACGACAAATGAGCTTGAGGAAGAGAAGACTGTCCCTGTCCACACTGACAAGACCATGAATCCGCAGTATGCAAAGAAATATGCAAAGGCGCTTGAAGGGACGCTGCAGCTGAGAAATCTCGATGAAGATATGTTTGTCATGCTCAAAGAAGAGCTTGAGGCTTCTGAAAAGAAGTTTTGCCATGTCACCGATCTCCGCGAGAGAGGCCAGTCGATAGATATCGACATGACTTGCCAGCGCGAGATAGAGAGGATTGCCCGAGCGCTGCAGAATGTCTTTGGCGGAGAGCTTAAGATAGATTACAAGCTTCATACGAAAGACAAGCAGACACAAAAAGACATATACAGGATCACGGCGACAGTCATCTTCCCAAAGGTCAAGAAAGGGCAATACATTTTCTATAAGAACGCACCCTGCCACATCACTGCGCTTGACAAGGATATCCATGCCCGCAACCTCAAGACAGGTACGCTTGAACGCATCGCTTTCGATGAGAAGATTGAGAAGATTGAGAAGCATACAACAACAGTCTCAAAGGTTGAGCCGAGGATAGAAGCTATCGATCCGGTAACCTTCCAGTCTGAAGAAGTCGTCTTTCAGGACAACCAGAAAAAAAATCTCAAGATCAATCAAAAGATTACAGTCGTAAAGTGCAGGACAAAGCTGTACAAGATATGAAGTGCCCGTTCATTTTGGCGGTATATATTTCATCAGGTCCTGGCGCAGCGCTTTTCTTCTTTCGAATTCAGGCGAGGCCCGTTCAAGAGCTCTGTCTGTCGTGAAATCATAGCTGACAGATCCCTTGTACAATGACCATTTCTGATCAGGAAATAAGGAGACCAGAGTACCATGAAGACCGGGGTTCAGACCTTTCTCAAAAACATAGTTGTAGAATCCAACGAGACCATGAGGGCGTGCTGTGCTCTGTCCACCGGCATGCGTTATCTCAAGATGATGGTTGTGGCCAGCATTGCCTTGCTTGACATTCGTGCCGATGCTTCGAAGCTGATTCATGAAATCAGGATGTGATTTATGGGTCAAATAGAAATTGACACCCTCAAGATTGTTCCTGCCATGGTAAAACATCTGGCCTGAAAGTTCTCCCTGATTGGGAATGTACATCCTGTCAGAGACCCGGATAGTATCCCCTTCGGGTGTGTTGACCCTCGCGAGATGGAATCCGTTGCGGAAACGGGTCGCGCCATCACCTTTGTGCTTGGTGGTCCGTCCCGAATGGTCGCCTCCTATGACGACCACATCGCCGCCGTTCCTTACCGTGTCAAGGACATAGTCCCCAAAGACAGACCTGAGAGCTTCTTCTGTCTGCTCATCTACTGTCGGCCGAGGCATGCCCTCTTCCATCATTGTCGCAGCCTCTTCCAGAAGATCATACCGATAATCATCAGAAAGCGACGTGTCTTTGCGTAGGTTCTCCTTGATCCCTTCAAGCTGGCGCTGGGAGAATACATTGTGCTGTGCAGCAAGCTCGATGCCTTTTATGTTCTGGTTGCCGTCGACGATCTCTGAGATTTTGAGCAAATCAGGATAGAGATGATGCTGCGTGAGATATTCGATTGCAGCATCTCTTATGAGCTTTCCTGAATTCTGGACATATGAATCTGCCTCACCGTCATGGCGATCATCAACATTCACGACCACACCGATGGTCTCGTAAGCGCGTTTTTCCTCTTTTTCCCTTATCGACTTCATGAGCTCTTTGCGGTTCAGGTCCTTACGCTTGCTCTCAAGCTCCCTGAGCAGAGAGTCTATGGATTTCTCGTTAAGCGCTACACGACGAAGGTCCTGGGCGTCGATGAGATCGATATGCTGCTCGCTGCCGTCGGCAGAAATCGTGTGCACTACAAAGGCCCCTGAGCTGAGATGCGAGGGTGTCTTGCTATCCCTTTTCTCCTCACCCGTCGTCTCCAGATACCTTTTGATGTTGTCCGCTGTATAAAGATTGGAAAGCTGAAGGAACGTGACTGCATCAGAATCTCCCACATAGTTGAGATGAGGAGCTTCAGACATATCAAGAGGTCGTTTGCGCTGCTGCTTAAGGATGAATTTCGTCGATGGTCCTACAAGACAGACATCCGGCACATACTCATCATGCATACCCATCTCAAGCACAGTGTCCATGACCTGATTGATGCGCTTATCTCCTTTAGGATTCTGCTTCGTATATTCGACACGGAACGGATGGCCGCCTACGTCTATATGGGAGACACCCTCCTGCAGGACCCGAAGGTCAAGATCACCTGCTGCCTCATGATATATCTCTGCCATGCGCTCATCTGCACGGATCTTCAGCAGCATATCATCTGAAGCATCCATCTCGTTGATAGGCTTCTCGCCAAGCCAGCCGAGAAGTTCAAGGAGCTTTACCGTCTGTTCAGCCTCTTTGTGGGAGTGGGCTATCTTCACATCAGCCCTCTTGATAAATTCCTCAAGCTTGATCGCTTTGGTATCAGGAAGCTTGATGCGGTACCCAAGTCCGTACATGGTACGCACAATGTTCAGCGAAGCGAGTGTTGCCTGTGCTGCAGCT
>JBMCSP010000004.1:0-18266 GCA_048624455.1 Nanobdellota archaeon | reverse complement strand
CGAAGAAAAAGATCATATTTACCCAGTACCGTGATTCCGGCAAGATGATAGTCGATGAGATAGAAAACATCGATGGGGTCTCTGCAAAACTCTTTGTCGGGCAGACAAAGAAGAGCGGCAGCGGCATGTCGCAAAAACAGCAGCTTGCTGTCATCAAGGAGTTTCGAGAAGGTGCTTTTGACACGCTTGTCATGACGTCTGTCGGAGAAGAAGGGCTTGACATCCCGCAGGTCGATCTTGTCGTCTTCTATGAGCCCATCCCTTCAGCGATAAGGACTATCCAGCGCCGTGGGCGTACCGGCAGGATGGAGAAGGGAAGCGTCATCGTGCTCTATTCCAAAGGGACCCGGGATGAGATGTATCGCTGGGCGGCATTCCATAAAGAGAAACGTATGCTCAAGCTCATGAAAGAGATGAAGACCGAGCGCGAGATAAAGCAGGAAAAATCACTCTATGATTTTGAAGAGAAAGAAGAATATGGTATCGTTGTCGACTATCGTGAGAAAAATTCCTTGATCGTCAAAGACCTTATCAACAAAGGATACAAGATCGATCTGAAAAAACTTGATGTCGGTGATTACCTGCTGAGCTCTCGTGTCGCTGTCGAGTATAAGCGTGTCGTTGATTTTGTCGACTCTGTCATCGATGGACGGTTATTGCATCAGCTCAAATCATTGAAGTCATACTATTTCCGTCCGCTCGTTGTTGTCGAAGGGACAGAGGATCTTTATTCGGTCAGAAAGATCGATCCGAAAGCGCTGCAGGGAATGCTTGCGACGATCACGGTATCTTATGGTATCCCTATCCTCTATACGAAGAACTCCAAAGAGACGGCATCATTGTTTTCTGTCATCACCAAAAGAGAGCAGGATGAGGGCTTCAAGGAATTCACCATGCATGCTGCAAAACCGCTGACATTGAAAGAACAGCAGGAATACCTCATCTCTGCCCTGCCGGGCATCGGCCCGAAACTGGCAAAACCCCTTCTTGAGAAATTCGGCTCTCCCGGAAAAGTTCTTTCAGCATCTGTTGATGAGCTGAAAGAAGTTGAGCTCATCGGGAAGAAGAAGGCGGTGAAAGTCAGAGAACTGATCGAGAGTGAATATGAGAGGGAAGAATGATGGATGAAAAGAAATATTAACATTTTTGATTATTCTTCTTATTTTCCATTGGGCCGTTAGTGTAATCCGGTAGCACTTCTCCTTCGCAGGGAGGGAATCTGGGTTCAAATCCCAGGCGGTCCATAGGATGCAGGATTTGAACACGTGGGTTCACGCAAAATGAATATAATGCAATTGCGCCCAGACAAATAAATTTGTCTTGATAATCCCAGGCGGTCTATATTTATTTCATCGCTTCCAGCCGTGCGACCCTCTTTTTCATCGGAGGGTGTGTAGAGAACAGGTTCATGAGATTCTCTCCGCGGAACGGATTCTCTATGAAAAGCGACGCGGTCGCCTTGTTGTTCGATGATGGCTTCATAGGATGGTGTGCGATGCCGTTATGGATCTTTTTCAGGGCCGAAGCGAGTGCCTGTGGTTTTCCGGAAATCTTCGCTCCTCCTTCATCTGCAAGATATTCTCTCGACCTCGATATCGCGAACTGGATCAATGATGCGATAAGCGGTGTCAACAGAGCAAGGACGATGAACTCGAACGGATTGCCGTTGCGATCATCGCCGCCCATGCCGCCGAATATCGCTGCCCAGCGCGCCATCATGGCAACGTAGGAGATGATGCCTGCAACGGATGCAGCGATGGTCGCTATCAACGTGTCCCTGTTCTTGACATGCGTCAGCTCGTGGGCGATGACACCTTCAAGCTCATCTTCATTGAGAAGAGAAAGGATGCCGTCGGTTGCAGCGACTGTTGCATGGTTTGGATTTCGTCCTGTCGCGAATGCATTAGGCGTCCCTGTCGGAAGCCGATAGACCTTTGGCATCGGAAGATGTGCTTTCTTTCGTAGCCTGTCGACCATCTTGTAGAGATGATGGTCTTTCTCGACCTCGATCGCATGATGCATCTTGAGGACAATCTTGTCTGAAAAGAAATATGTCCCAACATTCATGATGAGTACTATCGCTATCGCAAACGTCAGTCCGCCTGCTCCGCCGACGGCCTGGCCGACCCAGAGCAGAAGTCCTGTCAGTGCGCCGAGCAATAGTACAGTCTTGAAATGATTGATCACTCCCATGCATGCTACGAAGCGATTCCCGATTAAAAATCTTATGGAAATATCATTATGTTTTTATTGAACTGTTTATTCTCTCTCTTTATGGACTACCAACCTGCGTACGAGCCTGGAAAGATCCTGGTCTTTTTCAAGAAGCCGGGGGATGGCGATGCAAAAGAATTCATGCAAGCATTTGGCAGCTATCTCGGGTACGAGTTTGAAGAAGAATGGCGTTATTCTATAGGTGCTCCGGTCGGGGTGTATGCCATCGAACCCGGCAAGGAAGAAGAAGCGCAAAGAACCTTTGAATCCTATTCATCTTTTGTTGAAGCCACGGACAGGATGGATCTGAAGTTTGAGAGGCGGACTGATGATCTTGAGGCGGTCATCAAAGATCTTCAAAAGATGAATGATCATGTCGAGATTCCTGATGATGAGTATACCACCAGGTTGAAAAAGATTGTAGAAAAATTGGAATCAATGTATGAATAGTCCTCCTACGAAACTTTAAATAAACTCAACTCTTCTCTTTGGCATGCTCAACCTCAGCAAAACCATCATGTTCTACAAGCGCAAAGACATCCAGGAAGAGATTGTCCGCGCCGCTGAAAATAAGGAGATCGCCATCAGATTCGGCGATAAGGGCTTTGGCAAGCGGCCCGATGTCCTGAAATTTCCGAGTGATGTCCTTGAGTTCGCTCTCAAGGGTGCGACATCATTCCATGCTTCAGAAGAACTGTGGTTGAACCCTTTGCAGATCTCGACGAACATGAAACCAAAGGATCTTGACGATATACGGGTAGGATGGGATCTGGTCATCGACATCGACTGCGCTGTCCTTGAATACTCGGGTCTTGCGGCAGAACTGATCGTTGAAGCCCTCAAATATCATGATATCAAAAGCATCTCCTGCAAGTTTTCTGGCAATCATGGATTTCATCTTGGTGTTCCCTTTGAATCGTTCCCTGAAAATATTGGTGGCGAGGAATCACGCATCCTTTTCCCGAAGATGCCAAAGGCGATAGCGCTCTATATCAAGAGCATGATCGAGGAACCGTTGGCCCAGCGCATCCTCGATTTTGAGAATGGCGATATCGCAAAGATTGAAGAGAAGACAGGCAAGATCAAAGAAGAGCTGGTCAAGGATCCAGAGGCGAAAGAGCTTGAGCTTGACGTGGATTCGTTCCTTGAGATCGATACGATCCTCATCTCCCCCCGGCATCTGTATCGGATGCCCTATTCGTTCAACGAAAAATCAGGACTTGTCAGCATTCCTGTCGATCCCTATAATATACGTGCATTCAGAAAAAAGATGGCGATGGCAGAAAATGTTGTGGTTTCTGAACATCGTTTTCTTGATCGTGAGCAGATCATCCCGAATGAGGCAAACCGATTGTCGGTCCAGGCGCTTGATTATATCTCCAGAAGAAATATCGAGAGGCAGCTCAACGAAGAGATTCAGCAATCCTACAAGAAAGTTGTCAGTGAGGTCCAGCAGTTTGAAGAGCAGACGGAGAAAATCCCTGAAGAGCTCTTTCCTCCCTGCATCCACCTTCTCAAAGAAGGCATCGAGGACGGCAAGAAACGAGCATTGTTCGCCTTGGTTAACTTCCTTACCTCTGTCGGATGGAACTACGATGACATAGAGGAGTGGCTCGGCGAATGGAACGAGAACAATGAGGAGAACGCAGGTGAAGGACTGCGGGAGACATTGCTCAAGGGCCAGATACGCTATCATAAGCAGCAGAAGAAAAAGATCCTTCCGCCAAACTGCGATAACCCTAATTATTATAAGAGTATAGGAAACAGCAACCGTGTCGTCTGCCAGCCTGATAATTTCTGCAAGAAGATCAAGAACCCGGTCCAGTATGCGAAGAAGAAGATGTTTTTCATGAAGCAGAACCAACCCAAGAAACGCGAGCCGAAACCGAAAAAGGAAGAAGAATCGCGATCAGAACCTGATCAGAAGCAGCAAAAGGAACCTACATCTTCTCGATCAGATCAAAAAGCAGAGAATGCTTTAGAGCAATAGTCGCATAGTCGGGGATGTCTTCTCTTTTTTCTGATGTCAACAGGCAAATCACGTCGATCCCTGCACGCTTCGCAGCGATGCATCCGTTGACAGAATCCTCGATGATGACGCATTCTTTCTTCTTGATGCCCATCTCACGCCATGCCTCAAGAAAGATTGCCGGATTCGGCTTGCTATGCGCGAAATGCTCTGAGCCGATGATATGATCGAAATACTCTGTGATTGCGTTGTTCTTGAGGATCTTTTTCACATAATTTGTATGTGATGATGACGCTACACATGACCTATATCCGTTTTTGCTGAGATTCTTCAGCGTGCTTTTCACACCGGGAAAGATCTTGATCGGATCAAGTCCTGAATACATATGAAATTTCTTCTGCTCTTTCCAGGCGTCATCAAGTTTCTTAGTCGAACCCAGAAAATGCTTGAGTATCTTTTCATAGAACTCATGCGGCTCTGTTCCGTTGCACTCCTTTTCAAAATACTCCTTTGTCAGGTTGATACCGTACTTCTTGAACACTTTCTGGTGGATGCGCAGATGGAACGGGACGGAGTTGACGAGCGTTCCGTCAAGATCGAATATCACTGCTCTCTTCATAGGTAACAACACCAGTGTAGCATATATAATTGTTTGTTGTCCCTTTCGAGTAACCTTTATAAATGTGGCTTTGTCTCTCGTCAATATGGATCTTGAGAGACTTGCCAAGCACGAAGGCGACAGGCTGATCAGGTGGCCTCATTTCGACATGGAATCTGCGCAAGCTGTCCAGGCCATGTGTCTGAGATCCCCTGCGCATGAGTCATACCACATCCCTTCGGGCAGCAGCATCTATATCGCGAACAAAGTCCTCAGCTCGATCGCCGCTTTCGCTCATCAGTTCGATGCTGTCAACATCATCTATCAAAGCCCCCGATGCAAGCCATTCATACAGAAAGGGATCACAGCTCCGCAGAAGGAGGGAGATGAAGGCATTGCCGAAAAGCTTGATGAGTGGATGATGAAAAAGCACAGGCGGGATAAAGAATATACCATCACGATCGTAGCAGACCCGACCGCATCCAAGGACTCATTCGCCGGGCATCTTGTCTCGAATGGCGACATGGGCATCTATGCCCAGCTTCTCTCGGACAGGGAGGCTCTCCGCGAGCACGACTATACTATAGACAATCCGCATTCGCTTGAAATCGTCAAGGACTGCGACAAGAAGAATAAAGCGGTGCCTGAAGACGTTGTCGATAGGCTATGCAGGCACTATGGGCGTCTCGAAGGGTGCTTTGAGTTTATCTTCGGCAAGGCTGATCCTCTCGAAGATGAGCAGCAGAGGCCTGAGTTTTATACTATCCGTTATCATCCACTTGGCTGAAGACAGGGAAAACTTTTTAAAGAGGTCCAATTTCCTCAGGTTACGTTTCACCGATTCATCGGTGTGAGCATATTTGGATAACGATTCAAATAAGGTAAACAGAGCCTGAAAAGGTCACTTTACAGCTATACTTTTCGCCTCCGGGTGGGAAAATAGTTCCTTCTATCATGAGGGACCACGAATAGGCTGTTATGAACTACATTGACTGCGCATCGCTCGCAGCTCTCCAATGGACTCGTGACTTCTTGCAGGCTTCTTACCGTCAGTATCGACGACCATTTCGACGACACTGAGCAAACATTTAAAAATAAATCCGAAAAACTGACTGAAACTGATACACAATGCCAAACACGAGACAACCACGAAGCGGAAGCATGGAATACTGGCCGCGAAAGCGCGCTAAGTCAGAAGTAGTCCGTGTACGCTCATGGGGTTCATTCAAGGAAGCTGTCCCTCTTGGGTTCGCAGGCTATAAAGTCGGCATGACTCATGTCATGGTCACTGACAACCGCAAGAACTCTGACAAGAAAGGTATGCGCATCCGTGTCCCTGTGACTGTTGTCGAGTGTCCCAATCTCAAGATCATCGGTGCACGCTTCTATAAGAAGACCGTCTTTGGCCAGAAGCTTGCAGGCGAGGTCGAGTTCAAATCATCGCACAAGCGGCTTTCCAAAAGAAAGAATGTCGCGAAGAATCCAGACCAGAAAGCTCTCGATGCACATGCAGATAAGCTAGGCAATTATTCTGCTGTCCGTCTCATGGTGCATACGATGCCTGACAAGACGACCATCGGAAAGAAGACGCCTGAAGTCTTTGAGCTTGGCATCGGCGGATCCGTCGAAGATCAGTTCGCATATGTCAAAGAGCATGCAGGTGCAGAACTATCGATCACTGACGATGTCTTTGCGCCGGGTGAACAGGTCGATGCAAAAGCTGTCTCGACAGGAAAAGGCCTTCAGGGTTCTGTCAAGCGATTCGGCATCCACATCCGTGCAAAGAAGTCCGAAAAGACAAAGCGTGGACCAGGTTCCATCTCTGGCGGCTGGATCGCAGCGGGCCACATGATGTACCGTGTCCCTGATGCAGGTCAGATGGGCTATCACAAGCGAACAGAACACAACAAGATCCTCTTCAAAGTATCTGATAACCCTGAAGAAGTCAATCCGAAAGGTGGCTTCATCAACTACGGGCTTGTCAAGAATCCATACATCCTTATCAAAGGAAGCCTTCCTGGTCCAAAGAAGCGGCTGGTCAGGCTCAACAAGGCACTCCGTCCAAACAAGCTCCTTGCAGGATGGGTTCCTTCCATCGAATCAATCTCATTAGAATCAAAACAGCGTTAAAATGAAACTTAAAATCAAAGATCTCAAGAACGGCGAATCAGGAAGTATGGATCTTCCGCGACAGTTCGGTGAAGAAGTCCGTCCGGACCTCATCACCCGTGCAGTCCTTGCTATCCGGAGCCATAACCGACAGCCGTATGGTGCGGATCCTGAAGCTGGAATGAAGTCCTCTGCCGAGGTCTCCAGGCGAAGGAGAAAATACCGCGGGTCTTATGGATATGGCATCTCACGGGTCCCTCGAAAGATCCTCTCTAGGCGCGGAACGCGCTTCATGTGGGTCGGTGCTTTCGCGCCGGGAACGATCGGCGGCCGCCGTGCACATCCTCCTAAGGCTGAAAAGTCATGGGATCAGAAGATCAATGATAAAGAGCGCCAGAAGGCGATCAGGTCTGCTATGGCCGCGACGCTCGATAAAGAGCTTGTCGTCGCACGAGGACACAGCGTCCCTGATGCATATCCTTTTGCGCTCGCTGACGATTTCCAGAACATCGCGAAGACAAAAGATGTCGTCGCTGCTCTGAAGACGCTCGGTTTTGATGCTGAGCTTGAGCGAAGCAGGCAGAAGTCTGTGCGTGCAGGAAAGGGGAAGTCTCGTGGACGAAAATACCGGCGAAAGACAGGTCTTTTGCTTGTCGTTGACGGGCAGTGTCCTCTTGAGCTTGCAGGAACGAACGTTCCTGGCGTCGACGTCGTCAAGGTCAATGAGCTGAACGCTAATCTGCTCGCTCCTGGAGCTGATCTTGCTCGTGCAACGCTTTTTACCGAAGCTGCTCTTAAGAAGCTTGACGCTGAAAAGCTCTTCCTTCCAAAGCTGAGGATCTTCAAGAACATCGTGAAGATCTCTGAGAAATCCGTTAAGAACGCGAAGAAAGCGGTCGCGAAGAAAGAAGCTCCTGCAAAGCAAAAGAAATCAGCTTCGCCATCAACAACAGTATCCTCTGCGAAAAAGGCAGAAGCGAAAACAACAGACAAGTGATGATACATGGATGCATACCAAACGATCCTCAACCCGATCTCGACGGAGAAGTCAATGAGATTGATGGAATCTGAGAACAAGCTAGTGTTCGCAGTCGACAGGAGAGCATCCAAAAAAGATGTCAAGACAGCTCTCGAAGAGATGTTTAAGGCAAAGGTCGTCAAGATCAATACGGTCATCACAGCAGGCGGCAAGAAGCGTGCGTTTGTCCGCTTCAGCGATGAGACTCCTGCAATCGATATCGCCACTCAACTAGGAATAATGTAAGGATAAAAATGGGTAAGAACTTAATCCAACAGGCACGTGGAAAGGGCTCGATGAGATACAGGGCTCCGGGATTCCGCTATAGGGGATCTGTCAGCCATAAGGCTCTGCGGCAGGAAACTGTCTCTGGAACGGTTGTCGATCTTGTCAAATGCCCGGGCCATACAGCTCCGCTTGCACAACTTGAATTCCAGGATGGAGATCTTTCGCTCATTGTCGCACCTGAAGGTGTCAAGATAGGCGATATTGTCTCTGTCGGAAACGATGCGGAACTAACTTGCGGAAACACGCTCCCCCTTTCACAGATTCCAGAGGGTGCACTTATCCATAATATTGAAGGAAGTCCTGGTGACGGCGGCAAGTTCGTCAGAGCATCAGGTGTATTCGCGAAAGTCTCGTCCCAGCAGGGCGATGCGGTCGCTGTTGTCCTTCCATCAAAGAAGATCAAGAAGTTCAGTCCAAGCTGCAGAGCGACCATCGGTGTCGTTGCTGGCGGCGGTCGGCTTGAGAAGCCGTTCGCAAAGGCTGGTACAAAGTTCTTCGCCATGCGGGCGAGGAACAAGCTGTATCCGACTGTATCAGGTAACGCTCAGAACGCTGTCGACCATCCTATGGGTAACTCTAGGGCGCAGCGTAAATCAAAGAACAAGCCGGCTCCAAAGAATGCGCCGCCTGGACGAAATGTAGGTATGATCCGTCCAAGGCATACGGGTCGCAACAAATAATCATAATAGGATGATATCATGGCAAAAAAAGAATTCAGTTTTCGTGGAAAATCCATCGAAGAGCTTCAGGCGATGAGTCTTAACGACCTTGCCGATCTCTTCACTGCACGGATCAGGAGAACCATCAAACGTGGATTCACCGATGAGCAGAAGAGATTCCTCCAGGCCCTTGACAACCAGAAAGGCCGACCTGTGAAAACGCACTGCCGTGATATGATCGTCCTTCCGTCGATGGTCGGAAAGACAATCCAGATCCACAACGGGAAGGATTTCGTCACTGTCGCGATCCAGGCAGAGATGATCGGGCACAGGCTTGGGGAGTATGCACTATCACGAAAGCGCATCCTGCACAGCTCACCAGGTGTCGGAGCGACAAAATCAAGCTCAGCAATCTCAGCACGTTAAGAAAACAAGCAATGATGCACTATGGCAGCAAACTATGCATTCCAGCAGTACGATGAAACGAGCATGGCTCGTGCTTACGGCAGAGCTCTCTCTGTCTCCACGAAGAAGGCTGTTGAGACCTGTAAATGGGTCAAAGGCAAGTCTCTTTCCCAGGCGCGAAAGATGCTTGAAGATGTCGTGGCGCTCAGACGTGCTGTCCCTTACACGCGCTTCAATCAGGAGCTCGCTCACCAGAGAAACACCGGATCGGGCGGTTTTCCTGTGACAGTCTGTAAAGAGATGCTTTTGCTCCTTAAGTCGGCTGAAGCGAATGCTACAGCGAAGGGTCTCAACACAGAAGCTTTGACTGTTGAGCATGCATGTGCTCACCTTGCAAGCCGCCCGATGAGATACGGAAGACAGCGACGGATCAAAGCAAAACGGACACATCTTGAGATTGTCCTTAAGGAAGGTGTGCAGAAGAAGGACGAACCTGCCAAGAAAGCTGACAAGAAGCAGCCAGCAAAACAAGCTTCTGCAAAGGAGGCAAAACCTGTCGAGAAAAAGACAGAGGAGAAGCCTGCAGCAGCTGAAGAAGCAAAGGCTGAAAATGATACGAAAGAATCACCATCAACAAAATCATCAGAAGAATCAACAAAAGAATCCAAGAAGGATGAAAGCGCTGAAAAGAAGGATGATGCTCAATGATCGAACGAAAACTGCTCCACAACAAACTGCGTGATTACCAGATCAACCAGACACTGGCAAACTCTCTGAGCAGAGTGGGCTTCAGCTCCTCGAAGCTGACGAAGACGCCTCTCGGCGAGAAGATCAGCATCGCTGCATCCAGGCCAGGCCTCGTTGTCGGACGCAAGGGCGGTAACATCAAGAGCCTTACGAAAGTATTAAAATCAAAATTCAAGCTTGAGAATCCTCAGATTGAGATAGAGGAAGTCACCAACCAAAGCCTTGACGCACAGATCATCGCAGAAAAGATCCAGTCGGCACTTGAACGCTTCGGCACGAAGAAGTTCAAGGGTATCGGACATAAATCTATGGATGATGTCATGTCTTCAGGCGCTCTCGGTGTCGAGATCCTCATCTCAGGAAAGATTCCTTCCCAGCGTGCAAAGCGCTGGAGGTTTTACAAGGGTTATCTAAAGAAGAGCGGAGACATTGCAGTCTCAAAAGTCGCTACCGCCTATGCTTCAGCAAACCTGAAGAGCGGCAAGGTCGGCATCCAGGTGCGGATCATGCTTCCGGATACGTGGCTCCCTGACCGTGTTGACGTCGTCAGCGAACCTGTTGAAGAAGTGACTGAAGAGCCTATCGAAGAGACGGTTGATGAGAGCGCTGCAGAAGCAGCATCTGAAGTCGTCGATGAAGGCGCAGAAGCTGGTGAAGCTGAAGAGACAAGCGAAGAAGTGTCTGAAAAAACAAAAGCTCCTGCTGAAGAAAAGGCAGCTGAAAAGAAAGATTCAAAAAAAGAAGCTGAACCGTCTGCCCAAGAACCTGCAGATGCAGAAAAAAAGAGTGAATAATCATGAAGATCAAAGATATCCGTGCAAAGAAACCTGAAGCCCTTGAAAAGGACGAACTCCAGCTGAAGAAAGAGCTGATGTCTCTTAGGGCGCAGGTCGCTATGGGCACCAGCCCCAAGAGTCCTAAGCAGATCAAGTCAGTCAAGAAGGCTCTTGCTCGGATCAAGACTGTCAAGAAAGAGGCAGTCGAGGCAAACTCATGAACCCTTTGAAAGAAGAATTCATCGGACGTGAAATGGAGGTCGTAACTTCCAGGCACAGTCCCGATGAAGCGATCAAGGGAGTCATCATGGATGAGACCATGCACACGATCGATGTGTTGCATGATGGAACGATCACAAGGCTCATGAAGGCAAACATTGTCTTCAGGGTTGGCCTTTCGGACGGCTGGCATGAAATTGCCGGAAATGCGATCGAGCATCGCCCGGAAGAGCGGATAAAAAAAGTGAAATGAAATGGCGAAAGAAATCAAGCAAACGTCACTGGACCTGAATGATGTACGGACCCATGGAAGGTCTTTCGTAGGTACTGTCATCTCTGACAAGATGAATGCGACTGTCACGGTCGAATGGAAATGGCGTGTCTACATCCCTAAGTACGAGCGATACATGGTCAAGACATCAAAGGTCAAGGCGCACAATCCTGATGCGATCGATGCAAAGGAAGGCGATACGGTGCGTATCGTCCAGTGCAGACCGATCAGCAAGACGAAGCATTTCATCGTCACAGAAAAGATTGCAGATAAAGTTGAGGAATAAACAATGAAATCAGTAAAGGCAAGCGTGGCAAGAGGACTGTCCCAGGGATCTGTCGTTGAGACCTGCGATAACTCGGGAGCAAAGGTCATCAAGATCATCTCCGTCCGAAACCTCAAGACTGTCAAGAAGAGAAAACCTTCATGCGGCGTCGGGGATCTTGTCATGGCATCAGTCATCAAGGGAAAGCCCGAGATGAGGAAACAGGTTGTCTTTGCTGTCGTCGTCCGTCAGCGAAAAGAATACCGGCGTCCTGATGGTGTCAGGGTCAGCTTTGAGGATAATGCAGCTGTCGTCCTGAAGGATGAGAAAGGAAATCCTAAAGGAACCATCTTCAAGGGACCTATCGCAAAGGAAGTTGCGGTCAGGTGGCCTGGTGTCGCAAAGGTAGCAAGCATCATCGTCTAGATGCACAATATCATACTAACCAAGTGAGCAACAATGAAGCCAACATTTTCAAGCGGATGGAGAAGATCAGTACAACCTCGAAAGCAGAGGAAGTTCGTAGCCGGTGCTCCGCTGCATGTGCGAAAGTCCATGCTTTCAGTCCACCTATCTGAGGCTCTGCGAAAGGAGCACGGAAAGAGATCTGCGGTTGTCCGCAAGGGCGACAAGGTCAGGGTTCTTCGTGGAAACCAGAAAGGAAAAGAAGGAAAGGTCGAGCGCGTGAGCTACAAGGATTACCAGGTTTTTATCGCTGGTGTGACATTTGCAAAGAAGGATGGAAGCAATGGGTTCTACCCTGTCGATCCATCCAATCTGATGATTACTGAACTGGATCTTTCAGATCCCAAGAGAAAGAAAACAATCGAAAGAAAGTGATGACATATGGTACAACACCTAAAAAGATTAGCAAGTCCGGCAAGCTGGCCTATCTCACGTAAGGTCAATACGTGGATCCAAGCACCTAGAGGGGGACATGCATATGGATTTTCAGTTCCTCTTTCCCAGGTCATGACAGGTATGCTGGAGCTTGCAAAGACGCGAAAAGAAGTCCGCTACATCATCGCGGAGAAGGGCGTCAAGATAAACGGAAAAGATGTCAGCTCAGAGAAGGCTTCCTGCGGTCTCTTTGATGTCATCACGTTTCCTGCAACCAAGCAGAACTTCACGATCATCCTCAATTCACGAGGCAAGCTTGTCCTTCACGAGCTTTCAGAAACAGAAGCAAAGACAAAGCTGGCATCCATCATCGGCAAGAAATACCTTGCAAAGAAGAAAGTCCAGCTGAACCTTTTCGGCGGATTGAACATCACCACAGACAAGGATACATATGGTGTCGGAGACACCCTTGTCCTCTCTGTCGAAGACTACAAGATCAAAGATCATGTCAAGCTCGAGAAAGGTGCGATGGTCTACCTTATGACCGGTAAGAACATCGCGATGACAGCAACAGTGGAAGCTGTTGACGGCAGCACCGTCACGTGCAAGACTGAGAACAATACATTCCTTGTCGACAAGAAAGCGTTGTATGTCGTCGGTAAAGGAAAACCACTATTGAAACTCGATTAAAATGAATCCAATGCGTGAAATCAGGATAGAGAAGCTCACTCTCAATATAGGTTCTGGCAAAGACCAGAAGCTCCTTGAGAAGGGCATGAAGCTTTTGAAGAAGCTCACGGGAGTCGATCCTGTCAGGACTATCACCACCAAGAGGATCCAAGCATGGGCGCTTCGTCCGGGGCTACCTATCGGCTGTAAAATTACAATCCGTGATCAACAGAAGATTCAGGAGCTCCTTCCTCGATTGCTTGAAGCAAAAGAGACAGTCCTGCGCGAGAAGATGTTCGATAACTATGGTAATGTCTCTTTTGGCATCCCAGAATGTATCGACATCGCAGACTACAACTACGATCCTGAGATCGGCATCATCGGCCTCCAGGCAACAATGACGCTGATCCGTCCAGGATACAGGGTCGCACGCCGTCGCCTCCACAAAGGCAAGGTCAACAATAATCATATTGTCAACAGGGAAGACGCTGTTGATTTCATGAAGAAGCATTATGCGATCAAACTACAAGAGGAGATTGATGAATAATGACGTACAGCAATCATAAGAAGGCACTCAAGCAGCTCAAGGTCAAGCCCAAAGTTGCAGAGAAATACCTCAAGCACAATGCTCCAAAAAAGCGTAGCTGCGGTGCTGCACAGAAAAGATGCAGGCTGAGCGGACGTATCGGAGGACGCATCAGCAAGTACGGACTCAACATCAGCCGACAAAGCTTCCGCGAGATCGCGACAAAACTCGGATTCAAGAAACTAAACTAAGTGATACAAATGACACTGAACGACACCCTAGCAAATTCGTTATCAGCATTGCTGAACCGTGAAAGGATCGGTTCAAAGGAATGTGTAATCCGACCTGCATCAAAGGTCATCAAGAAAGTCCTCGAAGTGATGCATGAGAAGGGATACCTGGGTGAGGTCAAGGAATTCGAGACGACACGGGGCAAGGAGCTTCATGTCACTCTGCTCGGCCGCCTGAACAAGTGCAATGCGATCAAGCCGCGCTTTTCAGTCACACTCGATACATTCACCAAGTTCGAGAAGCGGTTCCTTCCTGCAAAGGATTTTGGAATGCTTATCGTCACGACCAATCAGGGCATCATGGCGCATGCCGAAGCCAAAGAGAAACAGATAGGAGGAAAGCTGCTCGCTTATTGCTACTAGGAAAATGAGACCGGATATCCATTACGAAATTGATCTTCCTGCGGGAGTTAGCGCGGAAGTGAACGGACGTCTCGTAGCAGTCAAGGGACCGAGAGGGACCGTCGAGAAACTGCTTCCAAGCAAGAAAATCTCTATCACGGCAAACGACAAGATAATCATCGTCGGAGCTCTCAAGCCGACACAGCGCGAGAAGAAGCTTGCAAACACCTTCCGGGCACACATCCTCCACATGGTTGTTGGAGCTCTTGAAGGACACATGTACAAGCTTAAGGTCTGTTCAGGACACTTCCCTATGACAGCGACCGTCAAGGGAGATACTCTCGAAGTCAAGAACTTCCTCGGCGAGTCCAAGCCACGCCTGCTCAAGCTCAAACAGGGCGCTGAGGTCAAGGTCAACGGTGAAGAGATTGTTGTCGAGTCTCCTAATAAGGAGATCGCAGGACAGGTCGCAGCAGACATCGAACAGCTGACAAGGATCACGAACCGTGACCGACGTATCTTCCAGGATGGTATCTACATCACGGAGAAATCAAAGACCCGGCCGATCCCTGAGGCAGCTGAATAAGAATACCACCAATCAAGACGATCAAAATGGATGCACTAAAGCTTCGAAAGGAACTGAAGAAAAAGAAGCCTGATTTCCGCAGACAGGACTCTCACAAGAAAGGCCGTCTGAGCCGGACAGGCTACCGTAAACCTCGTGGAAGACACTCCAAGATGCGGCTCAACCTGCGCGGATATGTCCGTCAGGTCTCCCCTGGCTATGGTTCCCCTAGCGAAGCAAAGTACAAAGACCCATCAGGTCTCATCCCATTCATCGTTTCCACTCCTGCACAGCTCGAGCGAATCGATCCAAAGACGGAAGGCGTCATCATAGCATCGACTGTCGGCGTCAGGAAGAGGATCGAGATCGTCAGTGCGGCCCAGGAGAAGAAACTGACGCTACTCAACATAAAAGACCCTGCTGCGTTCCTTGCTGATGCTGAAAAGAGCATGAAGGAGCGAAAGCAAAAGAAAGCTCAGCTCGCAAAGAAGCGCGAGGAAGCGAAGAAGCAGAAGGAGTCAAAGCAGAAAGAGGAAGAATCCAAGAAGGATGAACCTGAAGCAGCAGAGATTTCCGCTGATGAGAAGAAAGCAGCAGAGAAGAAAGAGAAAGACAAGGTCTTGACCAAGAAGGACGATTAAAATGAGGCTTACCGTACAGAGAAGACTTGCAGCAGAGATCCTTAATTGCTCACCGAAGAATGTGCGATTCGAGGGGTCCAAGCTCTCCGAAGTAAAGGAGGCTATCACGAAAGTAGATATCCGAGGACTCATCAAGCAGGGGTTCATCACGAAAAAGGCAGAGAGTGAAGCATCAAGGTCCCGTGCCCGTGAGACGCATTCCCAAAAAGTCAAGGGCAAGCAGAAAGGACAGGGTTCCAGGAAAGGAACAGCAAACGCCCGTGATAATCAGAAGCGTGAATGGATCAACAAGGTTCGATCACAGAGAGATCTTCTCAGGGACCTCAAGGGCCGTGAGCTCATCACGAACCAAACATTCCGTGACCTCTATGCAAAAGTCAAAGGAGGATTTTTCCGTAATCGTCGTCACATCAAGCTCTATCTTGGTGAGCGCGACCTCATAGTCAGAAAATAAGGTGTTCACATGGCCAGCCATAAAATGATCCCATTCAGAAGGAAACGGACAGGGTACACGAACTACAAGGTACGCCTGAGTCTCCTGAAATCCAGGAAGCCACGGGTTGTTGTCCGTAAGTCCCAGCAGTATATCATCGCACAGCTTGTCCAGTACAAGGCTGACGGCGACCATGTCCTTGTCACGGTCTCTTCAAAAGAGCTTGGCAAGCACGGATGGAACTACTCAAAGAAAAATGTCCCTGCAGCATACCTGACAGGCCTGCTTTTCGGCAAGAAAGCTCTTGCGCACGCTAAGGACGGCATCGTCGACATCGGAAGCTTTGTCTCCAAGAAAGAATCAAGGCTCTATGCAGTCGTCAAGGGCGCAATCGATGCAGGATTCAATGTTCCGGTCTCAGAAGACATCCTCCCATCCGAGGACCGCGTGACGGGATCGCACATCTCATCATTTGCATCATCGCTTGACAAAGATGCAGCTGCAAAGCAGTTTTCCGGTTACACAAAGCAGAATGCAGATCCTACAAAGATGCCAGAGGCATTTGGGAAGGTCAAGACCGCATTGATGAAATAATACTACTAATAACGTGATATAACATGCCTGAAGAACAGAAAAAGAAGGAAGAGGACCTCGTCGAGGATCCTGATGAACTTGCAGTAGAGCTTGCTGAAGGAGAAAGCGAGTCAAAAGAGTCCTCTGCAGAAGAGGCTTCAACAGATGAGGTATCAGATGATGCCGTCGAATCCGAAGAAGACATCCCTGAAGTAGAAGACGCGAAAAGCAAGGAAGAGGCTCTCAAGCTTCGCGAACTTCCTTTTGACATTGAGGCATGGCATCCAAAGACAGAGATCGGCCGCATGGTCAAGAAAGGTCAATGGTCTGATCTTGGAACGATCCTTGCTGAAGGGAACAAGATCCTTGAACCAGAGGTCGTCGACATCCTGCTCCCGGGACTCCAGTCAGACCTGCTTCTTATCGGACAGGCGAAAGGTAAGTTTGGTGGTGGACAACGACGAGTCTTTAGACAGACCCAGAAGAAGACACGTGAAGGCAACAAGCCGTCATTCGCGACCTGTGCTGTCATCGGAAACAACAATGGGTTCGTCGGTCTTGGGTACGGAAAGGCACGAGAGACCGTCCCTGCACGCGAGAAGGCGATCAAGGATGCAAAGCGCAACGTCATCATGATCAAGAGAGGATCAGGTTCCTGGGAAGGAGCCGGCGAATATCCTAACTCTATCCCATTCAAGGTAAGCGGCAAGTGCGGCTCAGTCGTTGTCGAGCTCATCCCTGCACCGAACGGTACAGGGCTGTGCATCGAGTCTGAGTGTGCGAAGATGCTCAAGCTTGCCGGCATCAAGGACGTCTGGTCAAGAACACAGGGCCAGGCAAAGACAAAGATCAATCAGGTCCGTGCCTGCTTTGAGGCTCTGAAGAAGCTTTCAGAGACAAAGGTCAGGGCAGAGGACATTGAGCGATTCAATATCGTAGCAGGACGGGTAGTTGAGTAAAAATGGACTATGTAGCAATCATACGGATTCGAGGACTTACCAAAGTCCGAAAGGACATCAAGGATACCCTTGACATGCTTGGACTCTCCAAGAAACATGCGCTTACGGTAAGAAAAGCGACCCCTGCGACCATGGGTATGGTACAGAAAGTCAAGGATTATGTTACTTATGGTCCTGTCTCTGATGATGTCGCAAAGACATATGGAGAGAACACGACCGTCCATCTCCATCCCCCGCGAGGCGGCTTTGAGCGACGAGGCATCAAGTTCAGCTTCGCTTCAGGCGGCGCTCTCGGCAACAGGGGAGAGAAGATCATTGAGCTTATTGAAAAGATGAAGAACTGATAAAAATGAGAACAGCAAGATCACGAAAAAAGAATGTACGCCAGCGTGGAACAGTCACCTATGGTTTTGGATCCATGAAGAAGAATCGTGGAGCAGGCAACCGTGGTGGACGAGGCAATGCAGGTTCCGGCAAGCGCGGCGATGCACGTAAGCCTCACTTCAGGGTCAAGCACTTCAGAGAGCTCGGACAGTTCGGATTCAGCAACAATAAGCACCGGACGCATTACAGTCCTGTCAACATCTACAATCTCGAGAACTCTTTTGACACCCTGAAAGCGAAAGGATTCGTCAAGGAGAGCGATGGTTATATGACGATCGATCTGGGCAAGCTCGGCTACAACAAACTTCTTGGAACAGGGAAGCCGACGCGAAAGTACCAGATCACTGTCGACTTTGCTTCAGATGCAGCGATCGAGAACATCAGCAAGGCTGGTGGACTCGTCCATGTAGCTAACCCTCAGAAAGCTGAGGAAGAAGCTGTTGTTGAAGAATAAAAAGTATTATAAACCAACATCTTACTATTGATTTGAAATGGGCGCATTTAGG
>JBMCSP010000003.1:0-20635 GCA_048624455.1 Nanobdellota archaeon | reverse complement strand
CTCTCAAGCAACACCAACACCATCACGCAGATGCTCTACGGCAACAACGAAGAGGTGTGGCGCGGCATAGATCTTGATTCCTTCCAGGTTGAGGATCTTGATGACATGCAGCTCATCTACTCAGACGAGAAGACTGTCGAGCAGCTTGAAGAGATGATACGCCTGCCAAAAAACTTCGATGAGGAAGATGTCGTGCTCATCAAAGAATACAACTGGCAGAACTCCGCCTATAAGAGAAATATGGTGGCGATCGAGTTCATCGACAATGATGCGCTCAGGAACTTCGTGGATGTCGTCTTCAAGCCAAGGAGAAAGAGCAGCGTGCGCAAGGAAGATGTCTACCTTGGAGAACTCGATGCAAAAGATGAGGACTACAGCAATCCCTACCTCGTCCAGGAGAACAGGTTTGTCTTCATGGTCTTCGGACCTGAGCTCTACTCAGACAATGCCATCAACAAGATCATCGACTACTATCCATCGCAGTACCAGTATACTTCTGACGATGATCCTCCTGAGATCATCGTCCATCACCCATCATCGCGTTATACAAACCAGAAGGATCTCGCTTTCACTGTCCTTGACAGAGAGTCAGGAATGAATCCTCTCTCCATCAGTGTCATGAGATCGGTAAAAGCGTTCGACCCACTCAAGGATTGCCGAAAGAAGAGAGAAGTATCGTTCGACGAGTTTACCTGCATCATAGAGGATGGGCTTAGACAAGGCAAGGATGACATCCTTATCGCTGCAGCCGACAGGGAATACAATACTGCAACAAGGACAATACCCTATGTCTATGATGTCACAGAACCGACAATAGAAATCGAAGATGACAATGCGGCAGAGGAACTGCTCTTCAATGTCCAGGATAATATCAACATCTCGCTGTCAGGGATCAGCGTGGAATCTGAGCGAAAAAGCATCCCGCTCGACAACTGCAGGAATGAAGATACCGGTTTCTTCTGCAGGACAAGCCTGACGCAGCATGCAGCGCAGGGAGAGAATACGTTCACCATCAGCGCACGAGACGCTGCAGGAAATAGCGCCTCTCGAACCATCACGACCATCATCGACACAAAAGACCCTGTCATCCGCAAGACACGACCTGGATCCAACTATTCAAGCGACAAGATCATAGAATTCTATCTCCTCGATGGAGAATCAGGTATCGGCACCTACACCATCCGCATCAACGGTAAGGAACTTGAGGATATCTGCAGACCACTATCAGAGAAACGATACCTATGCAAGCACATGATGGAGGATGAGATTGTCGAGCTGATAGTCACCCTCTCAGACAGAAAAGGGAACACCATAGAAGAGACCATGTCGATAGTTAGCGATTTCACTCCGCCTTCGATCAGCATCACCGCGTATGAGACAGGTGAAGAGGGAAGCATCAGTTTCAGCATCACCGATCTGCTCTCCGGCATCGAAGGATCGCATATAGATATCAACGGAAACCAATTCACGGCAGATTCGATCTGCGAAGGCGACAAGCATTCCATGGAGTGCTACTACGAGATGCCCATCAGCAACGGCGTGACTATTACAGCAAGGGATATTGCAGGTAATGAAGCTATAGCGCGAAAGGATGAATGAAAGAAAAAGAAAAAATTGCAGGATCACTGCTTCCTGCTGTTGGCGCGCTTGCTTGGGCGGGCCTTCTCTGCACCCTTGCCCTTGTTCCTGAGACCACGGGACTTCTTTCCTGCAGAGGTCTGTCCACGGAAAACTCTGCCCTTCTGGTTCCTGTTGTGAAGGAATCCAAGCTGCTTGTCCTTTATGATCGCCGGATGATCCTTGTCGACGACGATGACTTCGAACCACTTGTAGCTTCCATCTTCGCAGACATAGTATGAGTTGAGGATCTCGCAGTTCTTGTATTTTCGTGCGACACGCTCTTCAGCGATCTGCATATAGCTTTTGTTGAGCGCCATTGTCTGGCCAGAATGCTTTGAGCGTCGTCCTTTCCTGATCGTCGGCCGTCGGTGGCCTCCTTTTGAGACACGCTGGCGGACGATGAAGATGCCCTGTTTTGCCTTGTATCCGAGGGATCGTGCCCTGTCAAGACGTGTAGGTCTCTCCAGACGGACGGTGACCGGCTCTCGTCGTACCTTGAGAAGCAGTTCTCTATAGTTCTCTTTGTTGTTATTCAGCGGTTTCTTCCATAGTTCTTTGACATAATTGTATAGACCCATTGCATATTCACCTTGTTTGGGTTATTGCACATCTGTGCGTATTTTCCTGCGATTCAGAGGTCGCTAGACTCCACATCTCGCATCTACTGCACAAAAAACGGGCAGTCATTTAAAAATGTTGTTGCTTCAAGGGAAAATGGTGGGTTTAGGAAGACTTTGAGAAAAATTTCGTAAAAAGCGTCTGTTTCGCTACACTCAAGCACACGAAAAAAAGTGTGGGGCACAGGACTGTTTTGCTTTTGAAAAAAGGAAAACTCCCGAGAAGCTCTGCTTCGAGAAGGACGTTCGAGGACTGGGACACGAATCTTCTGAAAGAAAATGCGGGGCACAGGACTCGAACCTGCGTAGGCACTAAGCCACCAGACCCTGAATCTGGCCCGTTTGACCGCTCCGGCAACCCCGCAATCTATTCTAAGTGAAAAGTTCTCTCTTTTAAAAGGTTTTGATAGGTAGGAGCACGCCAACATTCTTATATCAGCAAGACATACCAGTATTATGATCTTTGAGACCCTTGTCGGACTAGCGATCATCTTTCTTATCTTCGTACTGAGCGCTCTGCCGCTCCATCTGGCCGTAAAGACCATGGGAGGAAAGACGAACATCCTCAAGACTGTCCTTGTCATGATCCTTGCAGGCTTCTTGGTCAGCCTTTTACAGGGTGTTGTCGGAGCGTACGGCGGTATCCTTGCCTTCATCGTCCTTATCTGGGTCTACCGAGAAGCGTTCAGGCTCAGATGGATCAAAGCACTCCTTGTCTGGGTGCTGCAATCGATCTTTGTCATACTTCTCGTACTGCTGGCGGCATTCTTTGGACTGTCCTATCTCGGAGCCCTTTTTCTCGTCTAAAACTCCCTAAAAAATCCAAAAGCTATTTATAGTGCATCTAATTTATTTTCTCATCGAGAAATATAATTTTGTCGACGACAAATTCATTCTCATCAGAAATGATGAGGAAGCGCGGAGGCATGCCAGCACATAACCTATATGTTTCCTTCGCGCTTTCCTCTTTTACGGTCAGATTCTCAGAAGTACTTATGAAAATCTTTTGATGGTACCCTATTTTAACTTTGCTCGAAAACTTTATAAACAAATCGCATTTTGTTGCATCACGTTTGGGCCTGTAGTCTAGCGGCTATGACGTCACCCTTACAAGGTGGATGTCGTCGGTTCGAGTCCGGCCGGGCCCATACATTTCTCTTCAGTAGCATGATTGGGCAATATTTAGCGGAATCAGCTATGTCCGGACGGAAAACTTTTTAAAGAGGCTCAAATTCTTGAAACGCATGGTTGTTTCACACTACAGATCACGTATGAGCGAATCAGGCTCCATCTATAAGAGCTATCGAGGTAGAAGGCGCTCTGAACTTGGCAGCGTCCCCGTACTTACAAAGGTTGATGCGCGCAAGACAAAGACGCAGAGGACACGGGGCGGCAATAGCAAAACAAGGCTCCTGAGCGAGAATAGTGCTAATGTCTATAACCCTAAGACCAAGAAATACGAACAGCTCGAGATGGAAGGCGTTGTCGAATCACCAGCGGATATCAACTATGTCCGACGAAACATCATGGTGAAAGGTACTGTCGTCAAGACATCCAAAGGCAATGCTCGCATCACGAACAGGCCAGGACAGGAAGGCACCATCAACGCAGTCCTTATCGAATAAACCTTTTTCGTGCCTACGCTTTCTTCTTACTGTTTCTCATCAAATGGAAAAGTATTTATGCCATCAGGGCAAAAAGAGAGTATGCTGACAGAGAACATCCCGCTCAATATACTCATATCAACAGGCATTGCCTTCTTCGTCGCAGGCGGAGCCAAGATCATCATCACTTATCTGACGAAAGAGAAGATCGACTTTACACTCGCGTTCACGACCGGAGGCATGCCCTCGTCGCATGGGGCAACCGTCACGGCGCTGGCGACGTCAGTATTCCTTCACGAGGGTCTCAGCACCGCTTTCGTCATCTCATTGTTCTTTGCCGTCATCGTCATGGTCGATGCTATCGGCGTCCGCTTCGAGACTGGAAGACAGGGCATGGTCCTCAACAGGCTCATGAAGAAGCATAAAGTGGACGAAGACACATTTAACGAGCATGTCGGCCATACGCCGCTGCAGGTCCTAGTCGGAGCGCTTCTTGGATGCTTTCTTGCGTTTCTTTTTTACGCTGTGTAGGCCCGCATCAAGCTTTTCGAGCATGCGGTATTCTTCCTCGATGGAGAGCTTTTTTGCTTTCTGGGGTTCAGGGGTTTCCTCCTGAACAGGTTCGATCTCACCGCCGATGACCTTGCTCACCGCATCGTTGAGTTCTTTTCTTGTCTGTTCTGAGATATCCGGCTTATCGATATCATTCAGACGCTTTCGCAGCGCAGCGATGCGTCTCTTCACCCAGAGAGGATTAATCTCTTCCTCATCGACAGGGATATTCCTGCTGTCAGTAAGATGCGTTGTCAGCCTGTGCACCTTCGACGAATGAGACGAACGCTTCTCGACACCTTTCTTCAGCTTATTGAGCATCGAGTTCATCTTCAGACGCCTGGGAAGAGTGAAGAAAGACGAATCGACGATGCCAAGTTCTGCATGGAACTCGACAGGCACCTGGATGAAGCGAAGCTGTTTTTGCAGCGTATTGATGAAAAGCTCAAAGATGAAAAGGTCCTCCTCCAGCTCAAAAGAGAAGCCGTGCAGCGCTTCCTTCCTGGCAAGAACAAGTCGCGAATTCAGATCATCGATCTTTGGAAGACCGAAATAGCGCATCATCTTCCTGCCCAACTGCGTATGCGAAGCGATATAATGCTTATCGCCGGGAGATGCATCTCCTCCTATCCAGGAAGTTCTCGAGCTGAATACAGCATCATAGGATGATGCAAAACCGAGAAGATGGACAAGCGCCCCTGCAGGGATGAGCCCCTCGGGGTCGCCGAGGATGATAATATCCCCAGAAACACGTTCTACGGCCCGGGAAAACCCTTCATGGAATGACGAGGCTGTGCTTATCCTTGCTTTCGTATAAGAAAGCTCAGAGACCGTCCTGTCCTTGGAACCGAGATCGACAGCAAGAATCTCATCTACATAGCCTGTATAGAAAAGGTCTTCAACTACAGCGCGGATGGTCGACGCATTGTCCTTGAGGATAAGGATGACGCTTACCTTCTCATTATGCCACATCTCTATCCACCTGCGGAATATTTACGCAATGTCGTCTCGACAAGTTCCCTAGGCCATCCTGCCTCGATAAGACGGCTCTCGATGTCATCATGTTCTGCGCCCATGGCTTTCGCCTCAGTGATATAGCGCTCCATCGGCTCCGTATCAAAACTATGGACATAGCTGTAGGGTGTAGTCATCATGGCCTGCAGGGCCTTAAGAGCTGAATCGATCATGTAGCCTGGCCAGCCATTCTCCTTCAGGGTAGTGTAGAGTTCATCTGATGTGAAGCCGTACTTAGTGTTCATTTTCATCCGCATGCTGTCCAGGAGCGGCTTTATTTCAGGATCAGGCATGGAGACGCTTTTTCCCTTCGCATCTGCCCAGACGTGCTGCAACGCCTTCATGACCTGCTCTTCACTCCATCCCTCTGAGAGCATGCTCTTGCGAATCGATGCATCATTGAAGCCGCGGACCCAGACGTTCCTGAAGAGCGTGAAAAGATATCCTTTGAGCACATCAGGATGAGCCTCTGCTACCGACGAGGAAGCGTACGAGGCCTCATCAAGCTTGACCTTGCCGATCGACTTGACATCAGGCGCACCGCCGTCTCTCTTTTTCTTTGCCGATGACGGACCTTTCGCATCAGCAGAGCCTTCTTTGCCGCCCTTTGATCTGTCTGCAGCAGTCCCTTTTCCAGCCAGAGCGCCGACAAGCTTGTGGCGATTGACATAGACGATGAGGGAACCAAAGACTGATACGACGATGATGAAAAGGATCGCCGAGACCTGGTCATCGCCCAGTTTCTGAGATGTGAACTGCCGCGTCGTCTCCTCATCGATCTCCTGGATGGAATCATTGCCCTCCTCTTCTTCCTGCTCGGGAGGCGCAGGAGCTGGATTCTTTTTATGCGCTATCGAGAAAAGAGATGTGTTGGACGAAGCGCTCGTATAGATGAAATGGTCATCTTCCACGCCCTCAAAGGTCTTTGCCAGCGGTTTCCATGCACCCTCAGAGGAATCATAGCCCTGCAGGAGAACATCATCATGGGTAAGATCATGATCAGCGATCCATGTTCCCGGGATCCTGAACGTGACGTGCATGCCAGATATCTCCGCCATATCATCGCTCTTGTCATTGCTCAAACGGATATAGCGGAAGGCATTGTCCACAGGAGAGACGCCGGAAGGAAGCCTGCCTGAGGAGCTGAAGCTCTCCACAGAGAACGTCACATCACGGAGATCGGCAGCAAGGCCAAGAAGGAAACGCCGGACAGGAATATCCGCATCTGCGACATCGATCGTCGCATTGTTTCCCTCGGCGAGGAAGAGATAAGTGAACTCTTCGCTAACATAGATATCATTCTCATCCTCATCACCTTCATAAGTATAGTTGGAGAGGAGGTTGCTTGAACCTTCTGATGATGCGGGGACTGCCTGGTCCGAGATAGAAAAGGAGACATATGTGGAATAATAGACTCCATTGAAATTGCTGCAGGCCAGATAATATCTATACGATTCCCCATCCTCTGTGTCGACCTCTAGAGAATGCTCGATATGATCAGATGACGACATCTGCGTTCCAGGAAAACCCATAGTGAATGAAGAGGTGTTGTACTTGCAGAGTGCGGGCTTGGAAGTGGTCACGGTGATCGTGACGCTCGACGTACCTTTATCGAATGATCTGTGGTTCTCGGGGTCAATAGTGAGGGACGGTGCTGTGGTGTCATTGATCTGATAATGATAGATCAATGAGCCTGTGTTGCTGTTGGCATCGTCGCAGGTGATATTGAACTGATGCTCACCGTTGTCATAGGGTGGTGCAGGGAGAGTGAAATCGTTGAGAGCGCTGATGTAGCCGCTTCCTACCGAACCTGTGTAGTGGCCAGAAGAGCTGTTCACGCTGTAGGTGCATTGCGCAGGCTCGTTGAGTGATAGGTCGATCGTATTGCCGAACGCTGTAGAAAAGACCGTATTGTTGACAGGAGATGAGACAGTGATCGTCGGAGCGACCGTATCATTGGCAAGGATGAAAGCGGAGGATGAAGAAAGATCATCAAGCGAGCCGGTATACACAACAGTGACATTGCTCTGGTTTTCCTGATGATAGTATAGGCTGTCCGAGGTCCCCTTGCTGATGGCGGTGCAGGACCGATGATCATCGGTGCAGTAATAGATCTCCTCAAATTCGGAGGTATTATAGCGGAAGGTAAGAGAGAGATTTTCCAGGTCAAGCGCTGCGAGGTTCTGCATCCTTAGCATATCGATGACAGCAGCTCCATGCTCATCTGCATAATCTTGCTTGAATGTTGCATCATCAGTCTCAAGGACAAGGTCATATGCAAGCTCGCTCTCATAGAGATCGACACCGGATAGGTTGAGCATGATGCCGTTGCTGAAATTGATGTCCATGCTCATCGTTGAGTTAGTCGCATTGACGCTCACATTGATCATCTCAGGAAGCGATGCACGGGAGAGGTTCAGATAAGCGATTGAAGCGATGTCACTGCTTGCAGCCAGCTGCTTCGTCGTCCACTTAGACGAGTTGAGAAGGAAATCCGCATAGAACGTAACACTGTCTTCAGCACTGTTGTCAGCGGAATCATTCGCGATGACGGCAACAGTCTGCTTTCCCGGATAGCTCATATTGAAGCTGTAGTTGACTTCAGTGGCTGTGGGAAGCGTAAAGAGCAAGCCTGCGTGGCTAAGCGTTGTCGAAGCGGAGATCTCGCCCAGAGAATAGTTGATACCGACAGTTGCATTGGAGCTCCCATTGACGACAAGACCTTCTTGAGGCTCATTGATTGTGACGGTGATCGGAGTGTTGTCAACGGTTATCGTGCGCGTATCATTCCATCCTGTGTTCCCTGAGAGGTCCTGCGCAGTGACATTGACAAAGATATCGCTGTCGCCTGCGAAGGCCATAGTGACATTCTGCTCCCAGACATCATCTCCAACGTACTCCATCGCCTGCGTCTGGTAGCCGCTGTAGTTCATGTCTATCCCGACAGTAAAATCATCAAGGTCAACATCGTAGAGATCGACGATGTGAGCGCGGATGGTGATGACAGTGCCCTGGTTGATCGTCGTATCTGAAATGTTGACCTGGGCCACGTCAGGCGCAGTATCATCGATGACAACCCATGTTTGGTTCCTCGCCGTGTTGTTGAAATCATCTGTTGCAGAAATGTTCAGGGTATAATTTCCTTCTCTGAGTGAGGGAACCAAACTGAACGAATACGCATCGCTGGTATGGGTTGTCGTCGAACTATTCAGGACATGCGTGCCATTGAAGAATGAGATGTTGACCTGAAGATCAGTATCGGAGGCATCCGTCGCATTCACCATCATGCCAAACGTCGCATCAGAACGGATGAACTGGTCGGCGACAGAGAAACCATCGATGGATGGGGTCTTGTTGTCGGTAACGTAGACAGACGCAGGTGTCGTGCAGACCTCTGAAGTCGAAAGCCCAGCATCGGCGAAGCAGTAGTGAAGATCGATCGTTGTACCCGCGGCACTGTCAGGGAGCAGATAGCCCCACGAGACATCCCTAGCCATGACATCATTCGAATCCAGGTTATCTTCCTTGATGAGCACATCGTCTGCATAGAACCTGATGTAGTCAAGATATGAGAATGTGCCGTTTATCGACGCGGAAAGGTTGACAGCCTGTGATGCATTCTGTTCAGAGCCAGGGGTGAGAGAGAGGCCAGTCGCATTCGGATCTGCAGTGTCGATATAGAAGCGCCGCACCGACGTCGTGTCTGAATTGTTCATGTAGTCTGATGCGTTAAGATACCAGCTATAGTTGCCGTTGCCTGAGATCGATGCGATCGAGAGGCTGCGTGAGCCGGTGGAGAAAAGGCCTGATGTGTTGTAGGAGAATCCCGATTTCCCTTTCGCAAGATAGAGCGACACATTGATCTCTTCAGTCTCAAGATCATCAGAGACGTCGAAGTCGACAGAGAATGATGTTGAAGAACCCGAGACTACTCCTCCGTTCGGCGGCGTCGGTGTTCCGCTCACAACGATAGCGGGCGGCTGGCTGTCGGGTGACAGGGTCATATTCAGCACAGAAGCGACAGGGCTGGTGCCGTCGCTCACATTGATAGCTGGAGATATGTTCAGATAATATCCTCTGGCTGCCCCAGAGACCGAATAGTTGTCAAGGATGGAAAGGTTGATGAAGACTGCTTCTCCTGAACCGTTCGTGAGATCTGTGTAGGACTGGGTGTTGTAGATGTATGTCGCATTTCCCGCCCCAAAAGACCCATTGAGAAGAGTAAGATTGACATCCTGAAGCGATTGCCCACCTGTAGAGTTGACGTAAATCGTGAGGTTTGCAGAACCTGAACCGACGATGACACCTGAGGTGGTCGAGAGCAGCAGAACTACGAAAATGATTCCGAGAACAAGCACGCGGCTATGTCGATTATCCCTCACTCTATCTACCCTGAATTCTGCTGTATATTTTTATAGACGCGAGGTTTATATATCTTTGCACGAGAGCTCCTAAGAAGTACGGACAGGAAGAGAAAAACCATCCATCACCTATCAAATTCACATATCAAATGAGCGCAGCAGCTTCCTGAGTTGCGGCTTCGTCACTTTCTTGGATTGCTTCTTCAGCCCGATGGAATAGTTATGGTTGACGTTGCTCGTCCGCGATCTCTTGTCAAAGATGCGATTGTAGATTTTTTTGTAGAATGTCTTGATGCTGGGGAATGCCAGATACTCATTACTGAGCTTGATCTGGGCAAAATCGGAGAAGATCATGATGGGAGCAGCTATGTAGTTGTAGCTCAACGCCGTCATGTCCTGAAACGATGGCAGCAATGGATTGACGCAGACAGGAATCTTATGCTCGCTTGCCTCAAGGATACCATTCTCCCAACCACCGAACTCGCTGCCGACGATGCAGATGCTGTTAAGATACGAGAAGAGCGTCATGACCTCTTCATATGCATAGGTATCGTCTCCGGCAGCCTTGCGGAGCTTGATCTCTTCACCAAGGAAGACGAACGTCAGGCCGATGCGTTTCGCATAACGGCGGACCTCGGCGAAATACTGCTTGTCATCCCTATTCGGATGGGTGACGACCAGCACGACCCTATTGGTCTTGCCTTTCCGGTGAAGGAATTCCTGGTAGAGCCTGCACGCATACGCGACCTCGATAAGCTTCTTACGCCGGATCGAGCGGACAGGCGAGATGAAATAGATATCGCCACTTCCCAGTTCTTTTTGCTTGTTGGCTATCTGGTTTCGTGTGAGATACTTATAGAAGCGTTCAAACTCTCTTTTTGAAGGCTTGCGTCTGACATATCCTTCCTCAAATCCCCCCATATCAGGGATCGCATAAAGGTCTTCATCAGGTATGCCGTAGATATTGTGAAAGACCTTCTTCTGGTTCGTGTTGAGGATGATGTACTTGAGATTCTTCGCACGGTCAGGGCCTGGCAGTGCAAGATACTGGTAGCCATCCGAATTGCTGAGCCTCTCCTTTATCTTTCGGGCACTTTTCTTGAGCCAGACCTTCGGCTCTTTCAGGATGAGCAGGACCTCTTTTGAGAACTTCTCGACGATGTAGCTCCTCTCGAACGGAGAGTCTGCTGCAATCGAGATGAATTTCTTGCCTTTATGCTCAAGCATGAGCTCATACATGGCCGCCCAGGCACTGGGGATAAGGTGCTTGATGGAAAAGTTGTGCAGGATGATGACATCGTTCTTCTCGACAGTTTCCCTGAATCTCTTCTTGATCTCCTGCTTGTCCTTGACGAACTTATCGACCCAGGTATCGCGGTTATAGCGCTTCTTGAACGAGAGATTGTACAGCTCCTTCTGATGAGCGATAGAGAGATCTTTTATGATGCGGGTCTCCACTTTGCTGAACGGCGGCATGTCAAGCGGACCAGGTTCTGTCTCCACCTCGCCGGTAACCAACGTCACTTTTTTCTTGAGCTCAAGGAGAAGCTTGAGCCAGTGCTCTGCCTGAAGGGCTATGCCATCCCAGCCGCCGACGCGTGCGACAAAATATGCGACAGAATTCGAGCTTTTCTTCTTGCCTGAGACCATAACAAACTTACAGAAGATTTGTTTATAAAAGTTTTCATTGGATGCAGAACGCCAGCACATAACAGGAGTCAGAACTAGGAGTCAGAACTCATCAAGATTGAAGGTGTCATCATCACCTTCTGATTCGAAGTTGAACCCGACCTCGATCCGGTTCATGAGCGTATCGCTTTCAGCATCATTGAAGAAGCTTGATTTCTTGGAGAAGAAATAGACATTTTGGACGATGTCAAGTTCGAAATCATTCAGACCCAGGATCCGGAAGAGCTCATCAAGAATCTCAGTCTCGATGAACCTGAACTGCTCGTGGGCGATGATATCCATCTCGATCTCTTTCTTGCCGTAGCGTATGATGACGATGTTTGAGAACTTTTCAGAATTGACTGAGAACTTCCACTTCTCAACGCCATGTTCCTTGAAGACTCGCTTGACCTTTATGGCAAGATTCTTGCGGACCTTGTCGATCTTCTCGAGCGTCGAGGCATCGATGATCTCTGTCTTCATCTTTTTGATGATATCAGTGGCCTCTTCGTTGTTCGTGGCCTCATACTCTTCGGTGAATGTGAGATTTTGTGCACGATACGTCTTGTATATCTCCCAGAACGAGTTGTTCTGCCTTGCCTCAATGCACACCTGAAGATCATTATTCGTACATTCGTACGTCTTAAGATCTTTGGTATCAATCACACACTTCCACATGATATATGCATAGGAAAAATGATATTTAAAATTTCTGATTTTCTCATCAGTAGTTAAAACACAAAGCATGATCTTTGTCGACACCGATAATAGCTGGGCCTTTTCGTAAATCCTTATATAGTAACACCTACCATCGTACACCATGGACATAGTAGAGATCGATGATGATATCGCCATTATCGGAAAAGCTGCATTGGTACGAGACTCGCTTATCATCAGCGACGTCCATGTCGGTTTTGAAGAAGCGCTCAACAAAGAAGGCTTCTTGGTACCAAGGACACTATTCGACCAGCTCTTTGAAGAGCTTGAAGAGCTTTTGATGGAGACCAGACCAAAACGCGTCATCGTCAACGGCGATTTCAAGCATGAGTTCGGACGCATCTCGCGCCAGGAGTGGAGAGATACCTTCAAGCTGGTCGAGATGATCATGAACTACAGCCGCCTCATCCTCCTCAAAGGAAACCACGATACTATACTTGGACCGATCGCGGAAAAATACGACATAAGCATCAACGACCATACAGTGATCGATGATGTCTACATCACGCATGGCGATGCGCTGCCCGAGAATGAAGAGTTCAAGAAGGCAAAAAAGATCATCATCGGGCACGAGCACCCCTGTGTCACCGTGCGGGATGAACACAAGTTTGAGAAATTCAAGGTCTTTTTGAAAGGATCATTTGACGACAAAGAGCTTATCGTCCTTCCCTCCTTCAATCCGGTCGAGGGGGCCGATGTCACGAAAGCAAAACTTATCAGCCCGTTTTTGAAGAAGAACAGGGCACTGCCCGAGTTTGATGTCTATGTCACAGCAGAAGACAAAGTCTATCCCTTCGGCAAGCTCAGGGAGTTCATGAAGTGATATCCATAGAAGCATGAAACGTTCATTGATTCTTGTTCTCGCCGCCATTGTTCTCCGGTCCAGATGACGGTCCAGATGATGATGGTGACGAGGATGATCCTTCGGTCTTTCCAGAATCTTCTGCTTTCTCTGCATGCGAGCTATCCTCAGCAAGCTTCTTGATATCGGAGAGCATCTCCTGCGGGTTAACTGCTGAAGGAGAAAGATGGTTGCCTTTTTTAGCGTCATGATACTGGACAGATGGCTGGCCTTGCTCTTGGGACTGCTGTTGCTGCTGAGGCTGCTGCGGAGGTTGAGCCTGTGGCTGCTGAGGCTGGGCCTGTTGGTTCTGTTGAGGAGGATTGCCCTGTTGGACCTGGTTTTGTGCCGGCTGCGCTGGGGCTGCCTGCGTGTTCTGCTGGTTCTGCGACGGCGAAGGCTGCTGTGCTCCAGGCTGCTGTGCTCGTGTCTGCAGCGCAGTTATGCAGGCAACAGTGATGATATCTTCTTCAGAACAGCCCCGGGAGAGATCATTGACCGGCATCGCGAGTCCCTGCATGATAGGGCCAAGAGCCTGGGCACCTGCAAGTCTTTGGACAAGCTTGTAGCCGATATTGCCGGCATTGAGATCAGGAAAGATAAGGATCGTCGCATTGCCCTGGACAGGACTGCCGTTCGCCTTGCTCTGGGCGATCTCAGGTACAAGGGCTGCATCGACCTGGAGCTCTCCATCGACAGGGCAGCCAGGATTTTTCTGCTGGAGCATGGCTGTCGCCTGAACGACCTTATCAGAGAGTTTATGTTTTGCCGATCCTTTTGTGGAGAATGAAAGCATGGCAACCCGCGGGTCAAGTCCGAACTCTTTTGTAGACTGCACAGTGCTGAATCCTATCTCAGCAAGCTGTTCTGCCGTCGGATTGATGTTGACGCCGCAATCGGCAAAAAGGAGTACGCGTCCATCAGGGAGCACCATGAAAAAAAAAGATGATGCCAAAGAGACATCCGGACGCGTCTTGATGATCTGAAGCGCCGGCCTGAGCGTATCTGATGTTGAATGGGCTGCTCCCGATACGAGACCATGAGCTTTGCCTGTCTTGACCATCATCGTTCCGAAGTAGACTGGATCTTTCATGAGTTCAGCAGCCTGTTCAGGTGTCATGCCTTTCTGCTGCCTGAGCTGGACAAGGAGATTGACAAAGTTCTGAAACTCAGCGTCATGGAGAGGGTCACGGATCTGGATCCCTTCGATGTTCGCACCGCATGCCTGCGCTGCCTGTGCGATCTCGGGCTGGGGGCCTATGAGAAGAGGAAAGACCAGCTTCTGGTGGAAAAGAGCGTCGGCAGCCTTGAGCACCCGTGGATCAGTGGACTCGGGAAACACGATGACTCTCTGCTGCTGTGCAGCCTTCTTGCGCAGATCATCAGTGAACATGCATCTTTTCATGGTTCCTGACTATATTAATCTTACGAAGACTTGCGAAGAGATTTGTACAGAAGAGTGCGAAACATTTATATAACTCTGAAGCTCATGGTGTCCATCCGGGTGTGGAATGTGGAAGACAAGAATGAAGTACGCAAAGATTTCTTTGAGATCGTGATGGCTCAGCATGATACCGCGCCCGAGATGAAACCAAAAAGCTTCATGAAGGGGCTGATCGCAGGATCCATCGTCCGTCCTTCCACAAAATCAGATGTCAAGAATGCATTGACGAAGGGTAAGTGCGTCATCAGGGGCTCAGGAACGACATTCACCGCTTCAATCCTCCCCCATGAAGATGAGACCATCATCGCGATGGGGTCGATGCAGGATGTCAGCATCAAGAAAAAGACCGCTACTGTCGATGCCGGGACACCATTCTACAAGATCATCAACGAAGCACGCAAGCACAGCCTTGAAGTACCATGCTATCCCTTGACCTACCATGCGGCGACGATCGGAGGGTTCATCTCCAACAACGGCATCGTAGGCTTCAACAGCAGAGGGACAGGACATCTTTATGATTATATAGAAGAGATGGAAGTCCTCACCTCTTCAGGGACCACCTACAAGGTGCGAGGGGATGATGTCACTGATTTTTTCGGTGCCGAAGGCCAGCTCGGCGTGATCCTGAAAGTCAAGCTCAACCTTATCGAGCGGGAGACCCGCTACATCCACATGTATGGCTTTGACGGTATAGAGGATGTGCTCAGGTTCCTGGAGATGAACGATGACATCTACGCAGCGTACATGATGAACCGGACAGCGCTGGACGAGTTTGAGACGACGCTCCAGCTCAAGCACGTTCCTGAATTTTCCCTTCTTGTCATCGACAAGAACTGGAAGGATGATTACAAGAAGGAGCTTCGCACGGATCTTGCCCAGATGGGTGTCTCACACATCTTTCCAAAAGAGGTTCTCGCCTATTGCTTCAAGCGCATCGGCACGCTCGAGCTGAGCATCGCAGAGAGCAAGAACTATCTTCACATAGGCGATGGCATCATCGATCTTGACGATCTGGGCAAAGCGACAGCGATCGCACGCAAAGAAAAGGTTCCCTTGTTCAGCAGCATAGGAAAGCAAGAAGCGCTCTTCCGCGTCTATGCAGACTGCCGAGGCGCGCTGAAAAAGCAGAAGTATCTTGCCATGATGGACCGGCTGCACATGGTAGCCGAACCAAACTGCGTCGGCAGCTTTTTTGCAAAGAACCTCAAAGGAAAAGCACGCGAGAGGCGCCTTCAGGAAGCGCTTGGCAAATATGATACCAAGCATAATGTCCTTCGGCGCGTCCAGCTCTACAAGAGATCGATGCTCCTGCGCCCACTGGTCGCGATAGCAGGTGGTGCATTATGGTGAATGACGAGACAGTACCTCTCACAGAAGATGAAGATATCGAAGTCGTCAAGTTCAAGGCAGAGAGCCTGAAGGCAGAAGTTGGGAAATTCATGTTCAGCGGATACTGCGACCAGGTGTCTGCAATGTATCATCTCGACAAGGATATCAGCAAAAGCCATGAAGCGGTCCTCTACATGATCAAACATTTCTCAAAGACACGTCGCTATGAGAGGGAATATATACGCAGCATATTCTACCATGACCTCTCTCATGCGTACAACAGGGTCGCACCGGTCCGCATCGATGACGATTTTGTCATCACCCAGGCAAGGGAGCAGGCCTTCAAGAGAGCGATAGAGATGGACGAGTTCAAGGGCATGCGCACAGCCATCAGGTTCATGGAGGATCTGCAGTACCTCAATCCCTATGGAAAACGCAGGGAAGAGCGGTTCAACTGGCTTGACGCTGAAGATAATCCTAACGCTGATTTTCTCTACATCATAGGATCTGCAGACCTCTATTTCAACCATCAGCGTGTCCAGCTTATGATGTATCTTCTCGAGAAGCTCAGGATCAGTTATACCATCTCCCGAGAAGAGGAAGATTCAGGGTACCTCGCAAGAGTGCTCGGACGTCCTTCTACCGCAGAGAAGCTCAGAGAGATGAACAAAGAGATGATCCTCAAGAGCAATCTCAAAAATATCATCACATCCGACCCTCATTGCTATGAGGAGCTCAAGAGGGATTTTGAGCATTCCGATATCACGATATGGTACATGACAGAACTTGTGGGCAACAAGATCTTTTCGCTGAATTCCAGACAGCTCCACAAGAAGAGGATGAAAGCAGTCTTTCAATCCACGACCATCCTTCCTGCAAAGATAGACAAGATGGCCCAGCGCATCATGAGAAACATAGGGTGCGAGATCATAGAGACCTCATTCATGCGCGACCATGTCCTATCCACAGGAGAAGGAGGAGGATTCTCGCTCAACTTCAAGGATGATGCAGTGAGGATCGCCGGACAGCGTCTGGAGGAGGCGAAAGCTGCAGGCGCAGATGCCATCATATCTGATTCTCCGCATGACCTCTCGCTCCTGAAAAAGGCAAAACGCAAGTTCTCCTCAAAAGTAAAAGTCTATGATCTTTTGACACTTGTCGCAGAATCTGTCAAATGGACATCATCCGAGTAACGCCATCAAAAGATAGGTTTAAAAAAAGCCATAGATTCATGCATCCATGACTGACGACATCAAAGCAAAGATTGAAGAATCGCTCGAAAAGGTTCGTCCCTATCTTAATTCTGAGGGTGGAGACGTCGAGTTTGTCGAGTTCGATGAGGAGAACCGAATCGTGAAGGTGCGCCTCCAGGGAGCATGCAGCCATTGCGCCATCTCTACCGTGACCCTCAAGATGGGCATAGAGCAGTCCTTGATGGATGACATCCCTGAAGTCAAGGGCGTCGAACAAGTCCAATAGAGATATGTATTGTGTACACTTTCTTTTTTCAACTCGTCCAGATACTGCTTTCTCGTCGGCAGAATAAATGACAGCAGACGCAATGTTTAAATATTTTAAAAACATGAAAAACCAATAAGAGATGAAAAGCATATAATCATCCGAGTGTGTGTCAACTGTGAGAGAATGTTGGATCGATGATATCATAGAAGAGTATGACTGTTTCGATTCTGATCGTCATGATCGGGTCCAAGGCGGTATTCAACGACGCATAGAAGAGATGCGCACGGGGTCGCTGAAAGAACTCCACAAGGCCTATCCAGAGATGGGCCACAGACTGATCCTTTGGAACATGTGTTCCTTCCCCGAATTCTACAATCCTGATGTCCCGAAAGCCAAAGACCGCTTCTCTTGTGTTGATCCGAACCCGATCCTTGCAAAGTATAACCTGAGAAGGGTGCAGGAAGGGAAGAATCCTGTGTCGACACGCCTCCATGCCGAGGTCGATACGGTCCTTGATTTCATCGCTGAAGGCCTGATACACAGCAGATTCTACAAGGAGGCTGCTCAAGGAGCGCTCCACTCCTCATCGCGTGCATTCTTTGTCGATGATGACCAGATACCTCAATTCAGGATGAAGGATTACATGCAGCTCATAGAAAGAGAGATAGAAAGCTTCACCGACAAGCTGGTCATCGATGTCGCGTTCAAGAACGAGAAGACAGCAAAACAGCAGCTTGATCTTGAAGAGAGCGTGATACGCGATCTTGTCGATGAGGCCGTGAAGACCTATTTTGCCAGGCTCGAATACAATGCCGCTGTCAATGAAGCGATCCACAACGAGACCCCAGAGATGGTCAGAAAGTTCTACGACAAGCCTCTTGAAGACGCTACTGACATCGAACGCATCGTCTCCCAGATTTTTGTCGCACACGATTGGGTGCGTGACAGCAAGGAAGCATGGATGTCGCATCCTGATCGGATGGTCAGCTACGATGGACAGTCCCTTGATACGGCTGACTACCTCACTGCGGGCGAACAGTCGCTCCTCTTTGAGATCATACCAAATCAGATCCAATGCAAGGAGAAAGACCGGCAAACTCCTTATGCATTCGCACCGGAAAACATGATTGATATGAACAAGAGCGATGCGCTTGACGGCTTCTTTGGAGGAAAGACATACAGGGTCATCCATGAGGATGCGGATTTTCTTGAGGCCAACTATGTCCAGGCAGCAAATCTTGGAGACCAGATAAAAGAGTACACCTGCACAGATATTGAGAAGTACATGGGGATCATGAAGCATGTACGTGAACAGTATACCCAGAGGAAAAAGCGGCGTCCGACCATGATTGTCCACCCAAAAACAGATCAAGCCGCCTCCTGTTCCTCATAAAGCAAGAACGCAAAATAATAATTCTTTTATAGTGGCAGGCTATCCGAATGCGCATGAGACGTCTTTTTGCAGTTGCCTTGATGCTCATGCTTATGCTGCACATAACAGCGGAGCCTGTAGAGGCATATCTTGAGAGATACATCACGTTCGATGATTTCATACAGCCATCTTCGAGCAAAGAGGTAGCGCTGCTCGCGGTCCAGGAGACCCCACAAGGATACAGGGGAAGCATGGCGAACGTCAAGCTGGAGCTGAGAGAAGGTAGCGGAAGGGTCTTTCTGGACACTTTTCCTCTGAGCAAGGTCGATACCCAGATATCGACCAGGTTCGCCAAGGAGATCGCCTGCAAGTATATCGAGAATGACTGCCCAAAGAACGATTTCATCTATACTATCCGTTCGGATTCGAGCATAATCGGAGGTCCCAGTGCAGGTGCTGCAATCTCCATCGTCACCATAGCGCTCCTGAGAAATTTTGACCTGGATCCTGAAGTGGCCATCACAGGCACCATCAACTCAGGCGGCATCATAGGGACCGTTTCAGGACTGAAATACAAGATCGATGCAGCCGCGCAGAACGGTATCACGAAAGTCCTCATCCCGCTTGGATCAGCTATCGAGGATCTTGAATCAGGCCAGACATTCTCCGCTGAAGAATATGAAGAAATATCAGGCATCGAAATAGTCGAGGTATCTGACCTGAACGATGTAATCTATGAATTCACCGGAAGGCACCTCTTTGCAAAGGATGCATCTATTGAGATTCCCGACAAGTATATCACGACCATGAGACAGGTCGCGACCGAGCTCTGCAACAGGTCGGACAAGCTCTATCAGGTCATGAAAGACCAGTTTGAGATTGCCGATTATGATGATGATATGGAAAAGCTCTCCCGTAATCTCGAAGACGGAGCGATCAACCTGACAGCTCAGGCAGAGTCTGCAATAGAGCAGGAACATTACTACTCCGCCGCAAGTTATTGCTACGGCGCAAATATCAAGTACAACAATATCATCCTCTTACAGCGCAATCAGGAAGGAGAGAAGCTGGAAGAGGTCATCGAGCACACCGATGATGAGATTGCGGAGTTCGAGTCGTATGTCGATTCCATCGAGCTCAACACCTTGAGCGACTTCGAGGTCTATATCATCATGAAGGAGCGCATAGAGACGTCCAAAGAATTTCTCGCAAACGCACGCAAGCTGTTTGCAGAGGAAGATCCTTTCGGTTCCTACTACAACCTTGCCTATGCGATCGAACGTCTCCATACATCAAAGGTATGGAGCGAATTCCTCGGCCTTGAAGGAAAGATGTTCATGATAGATAATGAAGTCATGAGGGATTCCTGCATGCAGAAGCTTGCTGAAACGCAGGAGCGCATCCAGTACATCGCCATGTTTCTCCCACAGCAGTCCATGGCAGAGATACAAAACGACCTGAATGCGGCGTATGCTGATTATGACAAGGAGGAGTATGCCCTGTGCATCTCAAAGGCAAGCAGGGCGAAGGCAAGCGCTAATGTCCTCCTCAGTGTCCTGAAATCAGGGCCAGATAATGTTGCAGGAATCCTGGCGAGGAAGCTTGAAGCGACGAAGAGCGTCATCGTCAAGGAGCAGGAGAAAAACATATTTCCCATCATGGGCTATAGCTACTATGAATACGCGACCTCCATGCAGAACACAGACCCAATCTCATCACTGGTCTATGCCGAATACGCTCTCGAGCTTAGCTGGCTAGACATCTACTTTTCTGAGCAGGATATCACTCCCAAGATCAGGTTCAACCCATCCTATCTCGTTCTCCTTGCCATCGGCTTCATCCTCGGATGCATCTTCATGGTCATCTCATTCCCAAGAGAGAGCAGACACCTTCGCAAAAGGCGGACGACGAGCAGACGCTCGCGCAGACGAAAGAGATAGCGCTGTAATCATTCTCTAGTAGTGCAATACAGAAACATTTATAAAAACCCATAGGCTACTCTGTAGTATCCAAATCACCTCTTTTTCCCGGGAGG
>JBMCSP010000002.1:0-31037 GCA_048624455.1 Nanobdellota archaeon | reverse complement strand
GGATGCATTATCGTTCCTCTGGGTCACTGATTTCCCGCTCTTTTCATGGAACGATGATACTGATCGATGGGATCCTGAGCATCACATGTTCACGATGCCAAAGAAAGAGACGCTTGAGTATCTTGAGAAGGATTCCTTTGATCCCGGAAAAGTCGTTGCGGACTCTTATGATCTTGTCCTGAACGGTGTCGAGCTTTGTTCAGGATCTGTGCGTATCACGAATCCCGAGATCCAGAAGAAAGTCATGAATGTCGTCAGCTATACTGATGAAGAGATCAAGGATAGGTTCGGGTTCTTGCTTGACATCTATCAGTACGGTGCTCCTCCCCATGCAGGTTTTGGGTTAGGGTTTGATCGTCTGGTGACTTTGTTGCTCGGCTATGATGATATCCGTGAAGTCATCGCGTTCCCCAAGAACAAGAGTGCGCAGAGCTTGGTCGATAACTGTCCTGCACAGATTACTGAGAAGCAGATGAAAGAGCTCAAGTTGCGGTTGGATGTTGTGAAGAGGAAGTAGAAAAAAATGGAAGTAAGTCTCAACAATACGGAAAGAGATTTATTCATTAGTAGAATTAGCAAATTTCCCAATTTGAAAAGAATCTTATTGAAGCGATTACCAAAAGAGCTCAAAAAATATTATAGTGCTGATGAATTCTCTATTTTCAGTATAGCTATTTCCGATCAAAAGTATTGGAGTGATTTTTTAGAACGACTAAACGAACTTGTAGTCAAAAATGAATTATACTCAGAAAAAAGAATAAGGGTTAAACTTTTTGACAATGTCTTTACATTTCTTACGGAGTTAGAATTCGGGAATTACCTTATCAAAGCAAATATTTCTCCTGAAACTGATGTGAAATACTTTAGAGCGAAAGACATAGATTATAAACTACCCTCTAACCTATACATTGAAATAACGACTCCCCGAATTAATCAAACAGATCGTGAAACCTGGCTTAAAGAAGCAACGGCAGTACCCATAACGTTTGGTGTTGACCAAACTATAATCTCAAAAATTGAAAAACAAGATATGCTCTCAGCTATAAAAAATGGCTTTACGGAACCTATCATTCTACTAATAAATGGAGATTATAGAGGAATTGATGAGATCGCGATAGAAGCATGCCGAGACAAATTAGAAAAAGAACATCATGATGAATTCTCTGCAATTAGTGGAATACTATTGAAGCGATTTGAAAATTATATTTTCACACCAAATAACTGGGCGAAAAACAGACTGACTGAAGATAATTTGAAATTATTGAAACGACTTGGTATTTTTTACAATAGGTATACAAAGGTGCACAAGTAACTTTCACCAAAACCTTTATTTTATGTTATCAGTTTTCTCATACTATGGGAGTAGCTGACCAAATCCTTCGAGATGTTGAAGAACAAAGAAAGATTAATCTACCATACTCTATATTCAATACAGAAGGCGTCAAAGAATTAAATCGCATTCTTCACATAAGAAGCTACATGGGTCTTTCTCGCTTCTATAGCACAATATACAAATATGTTGACGAAAAGAATTTCGAGTTACTCAAAAAAGGATTGAAAAGAAAAAGAAAAATTTCTGATGAAGATTCTATGTTTATAGATAGATTAATAGAAATAAAGCGTAAAGATTCATTATACTTTCTCGACTATTTAGGTAATCAAATGTATTTGAATGAAGTAACAGATGCAGTGCTAAATATGAAAAAACCACGAAAACGTGTATTGATTGTATCACTTATGCTTTGGATATATATCAATATGGTTGAATTTTTGGCTAGATTTATTTCTGAGTTACTTCTTGAATATATCAATGAGAATGATATAATCTCAAAGAGTTCAAAAAAAAACAGAAAATATTACCAGTCTTTTATCAAAAAATTCAATGATGGGGAGCATCCAACACTTGGGTTAACTATACGTACGGCAGAATTATTGGGTTTTATGACGGCAAGCGAAAAATCTTTATTCAACAGTCAACGTTTCATACGAAATAAAATAGCACATTCAAATATATTTTATGACTCTAAACGGAAAGCTATTGCAATTAGTGATGGTACAGTTTATGAACTAAAAGGATTCAAAAAGGACTATCATGATTTACAAGCATTTCTTAACCATTTTCTTTATAGATCATTAGGAACTTATGACATTGGTACGAGAATGAAAGAAGAATTAGAGACTAGTGGTAACAAAATAAGCAAACGTTTCAGGTCAATGGCTAGAAATTCATTCCTTAGAAAGAACTTTTTTGACTTCATTCATCGTAAAGAGGTTGAAGAAAGAAAACAAAATAGTCGAAATGGAAAGTATAAATAGATTTTTAACAGTTGTCAGCATGTTTTTTTACCAAAACCTTTATCTTTCCCGTCCGTCTTTCTCATCACCATGACACAACTCCTCTACATCCACGGCGGGATGACATTCAAGTCCCACGATGACTACATCACCTACCTGAAAGAGAGAGAAATACAGATAGGATCAAACCCGATCTGGCCTGAGACGCTCGAAAAAGCATTCCCTGACATGCAGGTCATCAAGCCTAGGATGCCGCTGAAAGAGAATGCAAAATACGAGGAATGGAAGATCCATCTCGAACGACACTTCCCGTTCCTTGAAGATGATATCATCCTCGTCGGTTGGTCATTAGGCGGAATCTTTCTTGCAAAATATCTCTCGGAAAACACATTCCCAAAAAAGATAAAGTCAGTCTTTATCATCGCAGCTCCATTTGATGACACAATTGCAGGAGAGGATCTTGCAGGAGGATTCGAGCTCACAGATGACCTTCAAAATCTCACTAAAGAAAATGTCCACATCTGGTTCTCTGAAGACGATCCCGTCGTCCCAAAGGAGCATGCAGACAAGTTCAGGAAGCATGCGCCTAACGCAGACATAAGGATCATGAAAGATAAGAATGGGCATTTCATCGTGGAAAAGTTCCCTGAACTCATTGATGCGATAAAGCAGTCATGATAACAGATATTAACTTGGACATCAACGATAATCCATAGAAAGAAAAACACTTTTTCGGATCGTCATGTTCTCATCGATCATATTGACGTTGCTGATGGGTATCGGCATAGCTCCTCAGGTTGAACTGCTCATGGGGGAACAAGCATTCTCAAATGTCGCAGTCCTTCTTGCAGCAATAGGGATAGTAGTTCTCAATTTCACTCTTGCCAGGAAAGTTGCTGCTATTGTCAATCAATGAATGCTGATACACATTGCAAAATTTTCATTAAAAAAACCTGAGCAAAGCATATAAGGTTCAATATCTTCTATATTTGGCATGAAAGCCGCCGATCCTGACAACCCCATCCTGACCCATAACGACCAGGAGGTCCTCAAGAACATCCTTGATATGAACAGGCACTCTGATTCTGAGATAGCGAGAAAGCTGCGATTGTCCCAGCAGGCGATCTTCAAGATACGCAAAAAGCTCGAGGACAAAGGAATCATCGAAGGGTATATGCCCATCATCAATTTCCGCAAGATCGGCATCAATGTCCTTGTCGTGCTCACAATACGTGTCCAGCCTATCGTCTGGAAGGAGATGACAGAATCACAGATCGCCGAACGGATCAGGGATCTTCCTAATGTCATCACTGCGCTAAGGATACCAGAATCGGAAATCACGCATCTTCTCGTCATGGGATTTACCTCCATAGACCAAAAAGACCGCATACTCATGAAGCTACAGACACGCTTCAGCGATGAGATAGAGATCAAGGATGTCTTTCCATGCTCTGTCGACAGGGTCATCACGATGAGCCCGATCAGCTTGCTCCATGAGATCGTCGAGCACAAGGAGCCCAGCCTCGATCACCTGTTCCTGAAACGATAAGCCAGCCATTGTAATCCACAACAACACGTTTTTCTATATCACTGCATCCCAGCGCATATGGAAACGCTGCGGAAAGTGACCTTCTGTCCGTACTGCGGCCATGAGATCAGCGACAGATTCTTTGTTGTCGGCATGCATATCACCTGCCCGTACTGCAGGAGGCCCTGCGAACTGGTTGAACGTGACAAGACAGAAGATGATCCGTATTGAATATCACAACGGCATCATTTTAAACTATGCAATAGACCGATTTCTATAGATCTATCACCACGGGGGGTGGCACTATGGAACATATCCAACGAGAGGTTGACAGGATAAAGCGCAAGATAAAGACCCTGGAATGGGATCTCAGCATTCTCAAAGATGGGCCCATGAGATCCTGGAAAGAGAAGCAGCTGAACGCATACAGGGAAGATCTCAATGACCTTCTCTTCCTGCAGAAGAGGATGGACATGGATGATCATGCCTATGCAGAGGTCTGAAGCGGATGCTTGATCCTAAGAAAGCACAGTACTGTCAGATGTTGTTCTTGCTTCATCGCAATGTACTTCTACATAAAATACAGGAAGAGCGATAATCCGTCATGGAGACTGTTGCGGGACGCGAAAGGGATCATGGTCTTTACTAGTCGTAAGACTGCACTTGAGCATGCAAAAGCCCTCAATGCGAAACAATTCATACCATTGCAGCTGTCCGTGCATCCGACAAACAGGAGGAGCCCGCTCTACGGACTCCATTACAGCAAGATAGGGTGGAACCATGAAGATACATACAAGGGAGAAGAGAAAGTGGGGCCTGAGCACCCATAGACGATGGCTGCGATATTTCCATCCTGTACCTAAAGTGAATCGATCCAAGACATTCAGGACCACAGATGGTGCGGAGAGATGGGCGTCGGAACAGGGGTTGAGAGATGATGAGTATGTCCTTACGGCCGCAAAAAGAGGGAAGCGGTTTAAAGTGGTGATGTTCAATCGGAAATAAGAGATGATCACTTCTTCATGAACTCTTTGATGAGATCGCCGGTACTCTTTGCCGTACAATCTTCTTTAGAAAAACCGAGCTTCTCGGCCCAACCATAGATGATGTCCTTGTTTGCAGCTTCGATCTCAAGGAATGGTGGAAAGAATTTGTACGCCCCCGCGAACTGGTCGATCTCAAACTTAACGCCATCAAGCGCATAGCTTGTCCTGTACTTCATGATATGCTTCTTCTTCTGATAGCCCAGATTCTCAAGCATCTTTTGCATGGTCTCCAGATCATTGACCTCGACCTCTTCCTCATCATAGATCTTCACATGCTCCTGGCTAATCTTCTGCTTATAGGTCAGGAAAACCTTCTCTCCCATCCTTCTGAGCCGAAGGATCTTTTTCAGCCGCCTGAGGTCCATATTCTTCGTATCATAAAACATCGTCTCGACAGGACCGTCAAAAGCTTTTTCAGCGCCGAGCTCAAGAAGTTTGGAGATAATCTCTGCTTTGTTGATATCAAGAATCTTGACTTCTATCTCATCCATGGAAATCCTCACAAATGCACGGAAATTTAAATGGTTTTGCATTCGGGGGCTTTTTCATAAGAATCCTTTTTAAATTCCCAAATATTAATAAAGAAAATACCAACACTTTGACCTATGCCGCGAATAGCTGTCGTCGACAACACGAAGCTCAAGGATATGGACAGGAAACACCACATCCAGAGCAAGTGCCCTGTCAACCGGAATGAGGAAGAATGCATCTATTTTGAAGGAGACCAACTCAGGATAGATGAGAATCTATGCATCGGATGCGGCATCTGTGCAAATCTTGCTCCTGAAGCGATCAGCATCATCAATCTTCCCGAAGAGCTCGGCGGATCCATCGTCCACCAGTACGGGCGAAACGGGTTCCATCTCTACAATCTTCCGACACCGCTCTTCGGAAAAGTTGTCGGTGTGATCGGAAGAAACGGTATCGGAAAGTCGACAGCGATCAAGATCCTTGCAGGACTCTTAAAACCAGATTTTGGCGACTGGGAGAACGAGACGAAGACCGACGAAGAAGCGTACCGAAAACTTATCGATTTCTTCAAAGGGACAGAAGCGCAGGCATTCTTTGAAAAGGTCGCACGCGACGAGATTACTATCGCATTCAAGCCGCAGAAAGTCGAAGAGATCGCACGGGCCTACAACGGTACGGTCAAGGAACTTCTCGACAAGGTCAACGAGACAGGAAAGCTTGAAGAGGTCACCAAAGAGCTCTCGCTCACGAAAGTCATGGGGCGCCAGATCAACCAGATATCCGGAGGAGAGCTGCAGCGTGTCGCGATCGCGGCCACTGTCCTCAAGAAAGCAAACCTCTATCTCTTTGACGAGCCGACGAGCTATCTTGATATCAAGCAACGTATCAGGATCTCGCGCTTCATCAGGAAACTGGCTGATGAGAACACAGCCGTCATGGTCATCGAGCATGATCTCATCATCCTTGATTATCTTGCTGACATGATCCATATCATGTACGGTAAAGAAGGGACGTATGGTATCACATCACAGGTCCAGAGTACAAAGGCAGGCATCAACACCTACCTGCGAGGCTATCTCAAGGACAGCAACATGCGCTTCCGCGACAAGCCGATCGAATTCGTCGAGAAAGCGCCCATAGCCTTCACCGAGACGCCGAAGCTGACAAGCTGGACAGCCATCAAGAAAAAACTGGGCAGCTTCACGCTTGAAGCGAGTGTAGGAAAGCTCCACAAGAAGCATGTCATCGGCATGCTCGGAGAGAACGGTATCGGTAAGACCTCTTTTGTCAAGATACTTGCAGGCGTCGAGAAGCCCGATGAAGGGGAAATAGAGAATGAGGTCTCTGTCGTCTATAAGCCGCAGTATATCGAATCATCTGATGAACCGGTAGCTATGGTTCTTGGCGACAAGCTCAAGAAATACGACATCACCGTCATGCGCCCGCTCAACATCGCTCCGCTCCTTGACAAGACCATGGATCAGCTCTCCGGCGGAGAGCTGCAGCGCGTCGCGATCGCAAAAATCCTCTGTGAAGACGCTGATCTGTATCTCTTCGATGAGCCGAGCGCATATCTTGACGTCGAACAGCGCCTCATCGTCTCAAAAGTCATCAGGCAGCGCATGGAAGAGACAGGAAAGACCTGTCTTGTGGTCGACCACGATCTGCTCTTCATCGATTATCTCTCAGACGGCATCAGCGTTGTCGACGGCGAACCGGCTGTATCAGGTCATGTGAAGGGACCGTTCACCATGGCAGACGGCATGAACATGTTCTTAGAAGATCTTAACCTCACGTTCCGGCGTGATGAAGAAAGCCACAGGCCACGCGCCAATAAGCCGGAATCACAGATGGATAGGAAACAGAAAGCAGAGAACAAACTCTATTATGCAGGCTGATACAAGAATACAATGAACAAGAATTCTATTTTTTCTTCGCCCTGAAGTAGCCAAGACCGATACCCATCAATGCCATGGCCAATACAACAGGACCTATTACCCATGCGTACTGGCTCGCGAAGATGACGATGAGAGCGATCATACCGATGGTCGTCCCTCCGACAACAGCAGCGATGCCGACGAAAGGATCATCTTTCTCTTTTGCCATGCGTCACTTTTTAGAACATATGATTAATAAAGGTATGCTTTCCAGAAGAATAATCACTTGCAGTGGCTCTCTTCCCAGCAGGTCCCGTCGCATTCGAACTCTTTGATGGCGAATCGGTTTCCTCTGCAGTAGTATTCATAGTTCGTCTTGAAATCGCACTTGTCGCTGAAGATCCGCCGTTTAGCGGTCCCTTTGTATTCATAGGTGACGGTAACCTTGCCAAAGGTACGGTGGCCCATACCATCAGTATCAGTGCAGTTAATGAATTTTACCCGTCTTGGAGGAGGACGAAAATACTCCTCTTCTTCAGGACCGAATTCAGGGAAATACTGCGCGAGTGACTGTTTCGCATCTTCCCGTGGGAGCCTTTCTTCTGTCGCGATAAGCAGTGCCTCGGCATCAAATTCCTCCTGGCTTTGCGGGCGTTCTTCTTCAGGAACCTCAAGAATCTGAGCACAGGAGCTTACCAGAAAAGTCATGATGAAAAGAAGCACTGTCGATACACGCATCTCCTATTCATCGCCGACGATACTATAAATAGTTTTCTAAACTATTATTAAAGCGGCCATATTGCCCATTGCATGACTACATTCAGGATACGCTCATCACGGGGCATTATGGTCGACCAGATCATATTTGGAAAACCGGTCAGCATAGCACTCGATCCCCGAAAGATCCTTCCGGGAAGGATCAGCGTCACCAGCCACGGCCACACGGATCACACACCCTCATCGATAAGACATCCAACCATCATCGCATCAGACACGACACGCAAGATGATCTCCTTTTACAAGCCCAAAACGAAAATAGAGAATACAACATCATACAAAGCTGACCATGTCACTATCACACTCCATGATGCAGGACACTGTCTCGGCAGCAGGATGACGATGATCACAAACAATGAGATAGGAGAAAAAACACTCTATACAGGAGACTATAATACAGTAAAAAAATACTGCGGTCAGGGAAAGGCAAAAAGAGCTGACAAGCTCATCATAGACAGCACCTACGGAAAAGAGAAGTATGCATTTCCTGAGTACACAAAGACTGTCGAAGAGCTCAGAGCCCATCTGGAATCACAAAAGACGAAGGTAGCGATACGCACATACAGTTTCGGAAAGCCTCAGGAGATCTGCCACCTGCTAAACACATTCAGGATGCCCTTCAGCGTCGATGATCGCATAGCAAGCATCAATAAAGCTATCGGAGCAGCATACAAGCATGAGCAAGAAGATGCCGACATCATGGTCACGCGAAAACACATCCCGACGCATCACAATATCGGTCTGTCCGGTTGGGCATCCCAGAGCAGCTATCGGTACATGGCAAAAGTCGATGAAGCATTCGTCATGTCAGACCATGCTGATTACCCTTCGGGGATGAAGTTCATCAGCAAAGCGGATCCGGAAACGGTCTATCCTGTTTTCGGCTATGCGAAAGAATTTGCAGAAAAAATACAAAAAGAAACGGGAGTGAAAGCACTCCCGCTTATCACTGGCCAGCATTCGCTGCAGTCATTTATTGAGCCATAGCTGCCTGCATATCGTCTTCTGCCACAGGTGCTGCCACAGGATTTGCGGAAGCATTGCGTATCGAGCTGTTCATAAACTCGATAGCAGCATCAGCACGCTGCTCTCTTATGTATTCTTCGACAGCGACTGCCTGCTTCTGCGAAAGTATATCCTGGCGTATCTGATCCCTGACATCCTCAAAAGGTATGACATCTCCTGCTTCACGGCTGTCGATAAGCTTCAGGATGTGATAGCCGAACTGCGTGCCGACAACTTCTGAGAGATCTCCTTCATTCTCAAGACGGAATGCCATCTCCTCAAATGCAGCGACCATCCTGCCTCGGCCAAAGAAACCGAGATCGCCAAGATTCGTAGCTGCGCTAGGGTCATCCGAATAGTTGAGTGCAAGCTTGCTGAAGTTAGCTCCATTGACAGCCCTGTATCTGAGATCCTCTGCCAGCTCGCGTGCTGCAGTATCATTCACTGACTCATTGGAGATGAGGATATGCTGGACGCGAACCTGTTCTTCCTTGACGGTGAACTCTTCAGTATTGTTCTCATAGAAGCTCCTGACCTCTTCATCGGTCACCTGGATGTTTCCAAGGACTGTCTGGTTTATCAACTTCTCTATGACAAGACTGACCCGGTAAAGATCCTTAAGATTCTCAAAGGTAAGATCCTGCGCCTCAAGAACCTTCTCAAATTCTTCTCTTGTCCAGCCGGATCGCTCGACAGCATTGTCGACGAACGTATCAAGCTCGTCATCGGTGACACGGATGCCTTCATCCTGAGCTTCCTGGACAAGCACTTCCTGCGTGATGATCTGGTCAAGGACAAGCGACTTGGTCATGCCCTGCTTGAGCTGCTGAGGTATCTGCTGGTACTGTTCCTCTACCTCTGAGACATAGATGCGCTCGCCATTGACGGTAGCGGCTACGGGGCCTTTGTCCTCGAAGATGCTCGTGATCGGCTCAAAGAGCTCTGGACTGTCTCTGTATGCAAAATAGACGCCGCCAACCACAAGAGCGATGATCAGCGTGATCATGAAAACGTTAGATCGCGGCTCTTTCTTCCTGTGCACGTGGCGTTTGGATGATGATTCTTTCTTCTTGATAGGGTGCTTCTTTACGTTCTTTGCCAAAATATCATCCCCTCCATGAATATAATCATAGCTTTTTTTCTGGAAAGTAAGGTATAACAGCCAAGCCATGGGGATTCATAAAGGTTTCGGTGAAAGTTCATAGCTTGCAAGACGTTTCAAAACCGATCGGTGACAAAAAGACACTCTGACGTGTGAAGAAGGTCCTTCTTCAATACATTTAAAAATCAGATAGTCATTAGCACTTCTATGCAAGAGATTGTGATCGGACGCAGCAAAAGCGATCTCAAGAAATACGGCAAGAGGGGTACAATTCTCATAGGAAAGCAGTATATCCGTATGGGGCAGTCTGTCACCCTGTCGGGAGAGATCTATCTCGACATTTCCGGAGCCCACGTCATCTTCATCTGCGGCAAGCGCGGAGGCGGAAAATCGTACACGATGGGAAGCATCACCGAAGGCATGTTCCTGCTCGAGGATGATGTCAAGCAGAACCTCGCCTTCATCCTTCTTGACACCATGGGCATATACTGGACCATGAAGTATCCAAACCATGCCGAAGAAGAACTGCTCAAGCAATGGAATCTTGAAGGAAGAGGCATAGACCTAAAGATCTATACGCCATTCGGCTGGTACAAAAAGTTCAAGGAGCGTGGCCTTCCGACAGATGCACCGTTCAGCCTGAAACCCTCAGAGCTCACTTCTGAAGACTGGTGCATGACGTTTGGCATCTCGCCGATATCACCTCCCGGCATCCTCATTGATGAGGTGCTGCAGAATTTCAATGAAGAAGGAAGGACAGATTTCTCAATCGACGAATTTATCGAAGCGGTCATGAAGATTGAAGACGCTGATGATGCCACAAAGGCAGCGGTCAAGAATCTCCTCAGAGGAACGAGGCAATGGGGGCTTTTTGACAAGCAAGGGACGCCGCTTCGCGAGATCGCGAAGAGCGGCCAGATCTCAGTCCTCGATGTCAGCTGCTACGCATTCATGCCAAACGGCTGGGCAGTCAAAGCGTTGGTTGTCGGCATCGTCGCCCAGAAGCTTTTTATCGAGCGTATGAAAGAGCGAAAAGAGGAAGAGTTCAACAGCGTCGACAGCGCACAGCACTATTTCACTTCAGAAGACACGACATCAAAACAGAAATTTCCACTGGTCTGGCTTGTCATCGATGAGGCGCACGAGTTCTTGCCAAAAGATCCAAAAGACGCCAATCCGGCAACGATGCCTCTTGTCACGATCATGAGAGAAGGTAGGCAACCGGGCATCTCGCTTATTCTTGCGACCCAACAGCCGGGAAAGATCCATACCGATGTCATGACGCAGTCAGACACTGTCTTAAGCCACAGGATCACAGCACGCCTTGACGTCGAAGCCCTTGGGATGTTGACACAAAGTTATATGAAAGAAGGATTGACCGATGCGATCGATCACCTGCCGCGGGAGAAGGGTGCAGCAGTCTTGTTCGATGACGCGAACGAGCGGCTCTACCCGATGAGGATGCGTCCACGGTTTACCTGGCACGGAGGAAGTTCTCCGTTGGCGGTCAAGGTAAAAAAAGAGTTCAATCTCTGATGATAAAAATCTGATGATAAAAAAGAAAGGCTAGAAGATCGGCCTGTCATCTCCCATATCAAAGAATCGTCCCGATGCAGCATCGAAAGTCTCTTCGGCCGATTCTATCCATATAAAACGTCGTTCTATCATATCCACCACCCATAACAAGAAAAACAATCCACCTATATAGAAATTATGTGGACATAATACAAGGAAGACACATCAGGTGGTAAGTATATATCACAGATCACACCAAAAAAGGCGGCCAGAAAAAAATAATAAAAAAGAAAAAGAAGCGATGAGCCTTACAACTCAGTTACAGTCAGGATCGTGACCCTCGACTTTGAAGCGTCGACCTGTGAGTCCATGCCGATAATGAACTTGACGTTCGTGCTTTCCGAGGTCTTGACGATATCCTGGGTGATGCTTCCGTCAAAGACGATCGCATGCATGCCTGTCTTAAGGCTCTTTATCGTTGCCTCAAGCTCTGAGAGCGGAACCTTTCCAAGGATATTGAGCTTCGGATCGAGGATGTATGCACCACGGGTGCCGATGAGATCCTCTGCGAAATTTCGAAAAACATCCTTCTCATGCTGGGTAGCACGGCAAGCAGGCTGCTTAGGATCATCCTGCTTTGATGCACCTTTTCCTAATTCAGAACCTTTGGACCTGTCGGAGCTGCGGTCGTTCCTGTCGCTTCCTCTCTGCTTGGGGGAAGACTTGCCTGATCCTTTGATGCTCTTGCCGCCGCTGTTCATCATGCCTGCGTTGAGGCTTCCTTTTTTCTGGAAATCCATCAGAGCCTGCTCAGCAGTGACCTTGGCACGCAAAGCTTTATGGATCTCTTTCTTCGTCAGCTCCTCGACTTCCTTTCCGTCAGGAGCCATGGTGACAAAGTCGATCTCTGTGACATTGGTCAGTTCCTGGAAGTTCAGGATACCGCCCCGATCACCATCAAGGAAGGCGATGACCGTCTTTCGCTTGCACAGCTCGACGATCGTGTCAGGGACACTGCTTCCGTTGATCGCGATGGCGTTCTTGAACCCATTCTTCAGCAGGACCAGGACGTCAGCACGGCCTTCTACGACGATGATCTCATCAGAGTCCTCTACCATAGGACCTGCAGGAAGCTTGTCCTTTCCATATGTCTGGATCTCCATGACACGGACACTATGTGCAACTTCTTCACTTAATTCCTGAGAATCAGGCATGGAACTTTCCATCAGCTTCTTGAGCAGCTCTTTCGCCCTTGTGACGACATAGTTCCTCTTGAGTACCCTGACATCTTCTATGGTGTCGACATGTATCTTTGCGTTGCACGGCCCGATGCGCTGGATAATCTCAAGTGCAGCTCCGACGATTGCAGTCTCTGATTTGTCAAGGCTTGATGGGATGATGATCTTTCCCTTCGTCTTGCCGTATGAAGTCTCCATGTTGACCTCGATACGTCCGATACGCCCGGAACGCTGCAGTTCCCGTAGCTCAAGATCCTCACCGAGAAGACCCTCTGTCTGGCCGAAGATGGCACCGATGACGTCAGGCCTGTCCACAACGCCGTCCACCTGGATTGTTGAATGAATGATATATTTGTTTGCTATAGGACTTATCTTTCCCATTTCTATCTCCTCCTAGTTGTTTGCGTGGACATCCAGAAATAGGGGTATTCGCTACGTCTGTGGACGTTCCCGTACCGGTACAATACGTCTGTACGCTGTGCGTGAATGAATGTGATAAGGCTAGACCCTATTTCTGTCAGTCTGGTCAAACCTTACTTAGAATACGAAAGTCACCGTTCCGTCTTTTTCGTGCACTCTGGATGATGAATGTGAAAATGAATGATGCCTAAGTAAGGTTTGTTGCCCGCATCACTAACCCCCAAGCTCATTGCTTGCATTTAGCGACAGCTCCATTAGGTACTCTCGTGGCGGGCTGGCGCACGCAAGAGTGTCTCCTACTCATCGTCAGGTATCGTAACCCACTCGTAAAAGGACCCATTTGCATACGTGATGCGCAAAGAGTGTACGAATGTATTTTTAAACGTTTCGGTGAACCGTGCTCACAGACGTCGTCTGTCGCCTACCTCTTGCGTCGGTGCTTTGTCCCCTTCTTCTCGATGAGGATATACGAAGAATTCATGATGAGATCCATCTGCCAGACAAATGAGAGGAGAACCATCGACGCGAAGCCTGTGCCGAGAACAAGCCTGATGATAGAGAGGACATCAGAATCTATGCCGAAAGACTCAAGGAGCGAGAATCCTTGGAAGAGAAAGAAGAGCACAGCAGCCACAGTCAGATAGACCCATGGCATCTTATGCTTGTGTTTTGCGGTATAGACAAGGAAAAAGAGTCCATAGATGAACGCGAACAGAGATATGACAATGTTTGCGAACTCAAGAGTTATCTCAAGATATGCCTCCATAGCTATGGACAGAGGAAACTTATTTTATATACTTTTCTTCTTTTCAAGGACATCCTTGACATGTGTCTCTGTCACAGCATCGTCGCCGTACTCGAACGCATACCTGCAGACATCCTCACAGTTCTTGAGCAGCGTCCGCGGATTCTTGTCCGAATGGGCAAAGATCTTCTTGACCATATCATTGGGCAGGAATTCAAGATCGCCGACACGGGACCTGACGAGCATGACAGCTTCGTCCTCATCCAGCTCAGTGAGCGAGATGATATTGTCTTTGACAAGCTCCATGAAGTAATCGCTGATCTTCAGATGATCAAAGTTGTCAGCGACCATCAGGACAGACTTGAAATTGCCCTGCTCGTAGTACTCGCGCAGGTTCTCAAAATCTTCCTCGTTCATTGCATCAGCTTCATCGATGAGAAGGATCATGTCCTGCGGAAGACCTCTGAACATCTTGCCGAGAGCACCATACTTGCCCTTGAGGAGCTTGTAGAAATCTATCGTCTTTGATGTCCTGTTCGCAGAATAGTAGATGACCTGCTTCCTGCCGCCAAACTCGTTGATGATATTCTTCAGGATTGTCGATTTGCCTGCACCGTAAGGACCTTCTATGAAGATAACCTCACCGTAATCTATCTTGTTGAAGATCTCCTCCAGGTCATACGCTATCACCTCATCGTGAAGCAATCCTGGCTTTATCGTAAATGGATTCTGCTTGAAACCGAAATGTCTATACCATATGTCGCTTGCCACTCAAACCACCTTACTTCTCAAAATCATCGTCAAAAAAGTCATCGAAATCCTCTTCTTCCCGTGGTTTTTTCTCATCCTGCTCATCCTCGTCGAAATCGTCGGCGAAAAAGTCATCGGCGAAAAAATCATCATCTTCATCTTCCTTTGAAGGCTTGTCGTCAGTGATGATCGGTTGTGCGATAGGATCCTTTGGCTTTTCTTCAGCCTCTTTTTTCGGATCTTCTTTTTTCTTCTCATCCTTCTTAGGTGCAAAAGCCTCCACTCTTGCTGCGGACGTCTGCGCGTCATCGCCTTCAAAGAAGACAGCGACATCCTCATCGAGAGGCTCTTCATTCTTCTCCGTCTTCACCACGATATTGCGCTTTGGCTCAGAAGCCTTCTCGGTCGGCTCTTGTGTCTTCTCAGCTGCTAGTGCAGCCTTCTTCTGCGGTTCTGCCTTCGCTTCCTTGGCAGGTGCGGATTCAGCCTGCTTTTCAGCAGGTTTCTCTTCAGCAGCCTTTTTCGGCTTCGGCTCTTTTTTCACCACGTCAAATGATCCTCCGAGCACCTCTTCAAGATGCTTCTCGGTGACAGCCATCTCTTCAATGCTGACCACGTACTCAGCAACATCTTCGCATGCCTTCAGGACCTTTTTTGGATTGTTATCATATTTCTTTGCGATCGCTTCGAGAATCTCATCTGAGAAGAGCTTAAGCTCTCCGATGCGCGAGCGCACCATCTCTACAATCTGGTCTGTCGTCATCGGAGGTATCCGGACGACACGGCCTTCCAGCCTCTGCCTGAGGCTTGCAGAGAAGCCGACGTTCTCGAAACTGGTTCCCGTAAAGACGACAGATTTGAGATGATCTTCATCAAAGTAATGCTTGATGCGTTCCATGTTCTTATAGGAGAGCTGATCGACATTATCCATGAAAAGAATCATGCTCTTGGGCGTCTTTTTCATTATCATGCCTTTGAGAAGTCCGTTCTTCTGCACGAGAAGGTCCTCGACATTGAGCTTCTTCTCAAACTTCTCAGAGTTCACGTAGATAACCTTACCGCGTCCTCGAAACTCTCTGATCAGAGCGCGGAGCAGCGAGGATTTTCCTGAACCCTCAGGCCCCTCGATAAAGACCAGGGATCCAGAACGGACCCTGTAGCTCAGCTCATCGATGACATCGTCTCTTGCGACAAGATTCTTGACAAAATCAGAAGGATTTGTACTGAAAGGATTTTCTTCAAAGTCTAATTCTTCATACCACTCGTCCATGAAATTCACCTGCAAGTTGAATATACAATTATCCAGGAATCACTATAAAGAGATAACCCCTCATACTTCCTGTCAAGTAACATAAGCACTCAACTATCAATACCAGATACATCAAGTGCTTTAAAAACATTTATGTGCTGTAAAAATTAGGTCGGAATCTATCTTTGTTCAGTAATCGTTGAGCGTCTTGCCAAAGCATGTTTCATAAAAATCGCACTGCCCTGAGCTCCACTTGCAGAGCGGCGACACATGTTTTGGATAGTCCCTGATGTTTTTGGACTGCGTATTCATATGGATCATCTCTACCTCGAATTTCGCAAGATCGATGAGTTCCTGGGTGACAGGCAGGACACGCTCTCCATGCTTGAGGAGATAGAGCCCCACCTCATCGGGCATCGTCCTGTGCTTGTCGTGATAGAGCAATGAGTAAAGGCCAAGCTGGAGCCGGTATTCTTCAGTGATCTGGTCTTTCTTTGACGTCTTGTAGTCCATGAGACGGATCTTTCCGGTATGCGTCTCGATGGCATCGATGAATCCCATGACAGAATAGGAGTCAGAGACATACTTTCCTTCCCTTATCGGCTTCATGTCATCGAATGCCCTGAGCAGGTCGCCTTCATGTTCTCGGGCATGAGCACTGAGCTTATGCAGGAACTGAAATACCCAACTATGGACCATGATCTTGCTCTCTTCATAGAAGTTCTGCAGCTCATGCTTATTGAGTCCTAGCGATTTGAGCTCCTGATCTTTTGCTGTCCAGTGCTTGTCAAGAAGCTGCATCGACTGGGCTATCAATTTGTCGCCGACCGGCACGCCGTCAGTGAACTCCGTATCATAGAAGTCTTCAAGGACGGAATGGACGATGGTTCCCCTTGTCGTATGGATACTCGGTTTTGTCGGAAGCTTTGCTATGTAGCGATAGAAATACTTCCTCGGGCACTGCTTGTACATGTTGATAGAACTTGCACTCTGTACTCTGGTCGGATTCATGCCCATCGGTCCTGAGGATGGTCGGTCGTTTAAATGTTTTGTGTTGAAACTTCTAAAAGGTTTGCAAGAAAAAATTGTTCCTGTACGCAGTCTCTTGAGAAACAAGACATATGTGTGTTAAAAGCAGGTGTTAAAAGCTGTCATAGTCAACAGCAAAAAGAAAAGTCAACCATTTGTAGTTCCAATACATCAATGACCTGTCATTAAAAGTTAGAATTATGCATGAGGTAATCCTAACACATGATCGACGTTGATGAGCATCGGAACTAACGCATGTGCAGTTCCAATACGTCCCCGTCTTTGAGCGTATGATGGAGCATAAGCTTCTGGCCGCCGAATTTAGCGCTCGGACCCCAGATGCGGCAGAACTTGAATTTTTTCACGAAATCCTTATGAAGCTTGTTGCAGACATCACCGACAGTGCTGTTGCGAAACGTAATGAGCGGCTCATCCATATCAGCATCCTTCTGCGGCTCTTTCATATAGATCCTGATAAGATCGAGCTTGTCAAAGATGAGATCCTTGAGCTCTTCGATATGGTCCTTTTTTTCTGCAGAGATCATAAGATCAGGCTTAAGCTCTTTCTTGAGCTTTGCAAGCTGGTCGGGAGACACGAGATCGATCTTGTTGAGGACGAGGATCGCGGGAACGTATTTTTTGTTCCCTTCCACGCAGTCGATGAACTGGTCGATGTCGATGTTGGAGCGTATCGTGATATCGGCATTGCTTATCTTGAACTCCTTGAGGATGGACGTAATCGTCTCCTCATCTATCTTGGTGAGCTTCACGGTCGATCCGACACTTATGCCTCCTTTCGCCTTCTTGACAATCTTGACATCTGGTTTTCTCTGGTTGATCCTGATCCCGGTCTCGCGGATCTCTTTCTTGATGATGGAGAGATGGTCTGGATGATGAACATCGACCAGCATGAGGACAAGATCAGCGTTCTGCATCGTCGAGAGAACCTCTTTCCCACGCCCTTTTCCTGACGCCGCACCCTGGACGATACCCGGGACGTCAAGGACCTGGATCTTTGCATGGTTGTGTTCAAGAAGACCGGGAACGACAGTCAGTGTCGTGAACGCATAGTTTCCCACTTCAGAATCCGCATTCGTGAGACTATTAAGGAGCGTAGATTTACCGACAGAAGGAAAACCTATAAGGATGACCGTACCATCACCGGTCTTTCGGACGCTGTAGCCTTCTGTCGATCCCTTTTTTGAGGATCGCTGCTCTTGCTGCTCCTTGAGCCGGGCTATCTGCGCCTTGTACTGACCTATCGCGTGCTGTGTTTTCTTGTTGTACTTTGTATTTGCGATACGGTCTTCCAGTTCTTTTATCTTACTCTCATACTCAGGCATGGTGGTGCACACTAACCGGATATGATATTTAAATGTTAAACCTTCTCAAGTGTATCTTGCAGGAAGTCCCAGAGCTATAGAGTTAGAGAATTCAGCTCTTCCTGATCTTTGCCACAAAGAATCCTTCGGTATCATTGTCCTGCGGATAGATCCTAAGGACATCCTTGACTTCCTTGCGGTATGTTTTGCCGTTCCACTCGAGGATGGGCTGTGACCGCTTCAATGGCAGGTCGATCTTCTCTATGCTCGCTTCAGGATACGCATCCAAAAGAAAAGAGATGATCTCTTCGTCTTCCTCAGGCTCAAGGGTGCATGTCGAATAGACGAGCGTCCCGCCTTTCCTGAGAAGATCAAAGGCGGTAGTGATGAGCTGCTTCTGCGCCTTTGACATGGTCTTGACAAAATTCGTGCTGTACTGCAGGATCGTCTTATAGGATTTTCTGATCGTTCCGGAACCAGAGCAGGGAGCATCCAATAAGATCTTATCGAAAGAGATGTTGTTCTTTCCGAGCTTGCTGAGATGATTTGCCTGGATGCCGGTGATGACAGCGTTCATGATGCCCATGCGCCGGACGTTAATCTCAAGCGCCTTGAGCCGGTCGTATGAATTGTCGTTGAGGACAAGCGTCCCTTCATTCTGCATGTACTGCGCTATCTGCGTCGATTTCGAACCAGGAGCTGCCGTCATGTCAAGCACCTGGTCACCAGGCTTTGGATCAAGGACGACGGGAGGTATCATCGACGCGGGGTCTTGAACGTAGAAATAACCTAGCGCATGCTCAAAGATATTGCCGATGTCAAAGCGCTCCTCAGTCTTATGCTCGATCCAGAATCCCTCTTTGCACCAGGGAACCTGTGTAAGCTTCCATCCCTTGAGGTCCTTCTTGAAATGCTCGACGCTTGTCTTGAGCGTATTGACACGGATAGCCTTGCGCAGAGGAGTGAGCGAGCAACCGATGAACTCTTGATACGCATCCCCGACGATCTCCCTGTAGCGCTCTTCAAAACGCGGATCGATGTTGATCTCGCTCTTTTCAGCGATCGCGGTCGTCATCTTCTTCTTTGACATACTGTGAAAAATGAAGCCGGATTAAAAAAGGTATGTGTTAGAGGAATCTTTTACGGAATCTTTTCAGGCAGCATATGATTTCTGCCGACAATCCTTGAAGAAATGTTTTTATAGCATAAGAGCGATAAAAAAGATATGGCAGAGAGAGTCAACCTATTCTTTCCTATTATCGTGATCCTAGTGCTGGCAAGCATATCGATCATAGTCTATAATGTTCTCTCAAACACCGACCCCGATGCTGTCACGGATGATGTCCGTCAAGAACTCCAGGAACAGGCCAATATCCCACAGCCTGAAGAGTTGAGTGATGAAGAAAGAGAGAGTAAGATAGGGGAATGCGACTCCAGAGCAAGCGTCCACCAAAAAGACTGGTGTTATCTTGAACTTGCCAAACGATACAGGCTTGATGTCTGTGCCCGCATGGTCCAGGATGATTTCAAGAGATACTGCAGTGCGATCATCGCAGAAAATGCAAGAGAATGCGATGATATCGCAACAGGTACTATGCAAGACGCCTGCTACATAACACTTGCCCAACAGATGATTGATGCATCGCTCTGCGAGAAGACGGATAAAGTCGCTTTCTGCAAGTCACAGCTTCCGCAATAGAATTCTCAGACTTGTGAGAAGAGATAGGCGACAGAGTCTTTTCCGATCGCCAGGATGAAGTTTGCAAGCCGCGGACCTTTTGGTTTCCTGATCAGGATATGGTACGCTGTCTTGAAGAAATCCTGCGGTTCTTCATCATGTTTTCGTGCGATCTCATAGAACGTGTTATGGAGTTCCTTCGCATCCCATTCCTTTGACTTGAGCGCATCTGCCACTTCATGGACAACGTTCTTCATCGGTTCTGAGATGTCCATGTCTTCAGGGATGCTGTCATGGATCTCGAAGCGGAACTCTTCAGGTGCATGCTTCTGCACCCAATTGATGGCACACTGCGTTCTCATCCTGAGGCGTGCTTCGTCCTCTTTTGTCTTGAGCTCGCTTCTGTATGCGTCGACAGTCTTGTCGATATCATAGCTGTTGATAAGAAGGACAGTCGTCAGATGGCGAAATGAAGGCTGGTAGGGCATCGCTTTCGGCGGCTTGCCGGTGCAGCTGAGCTCATAGATCCTTTTCTGCTTGAGATACTCTTTTTCCTTGACTGCCTGCTGCTTGAAATAGATCCGCTCGCACTTGTCAAAATCCTCATAGTTCTTGATGACGTCAAGATCGAACGAGATCGCGAATTCAGTATTCGGCCGGGTTCCTGCAAACAGCCATCTGAGAAGTGCTGGCTCATAGACCTCAAGGCAGGAATCGACAGTGATGACGTTGCCAGTCGATGACGAGATCTTTCCACCCTTGCCTTTGATCGTGATGAAGTCGTAGCGCTGGTACGTCGGAGCAGTCCAGTCATAGAGCTTGACGATCTCTTTTGCGGTGGTATATGACCCGCCGACGGTAGAATGCTCTTTTCCGCCCGGCTCAAAATCTACCTCTTCATGCGCCCAGCGCATCGGCCAGTCGACACGCCACGGAAGCTTGAGGAATGGTGCTTTCCTTATATCGACATCGAATATCTTGTGGCAGTCATGGCACGTCATCCTGATGCTGTGATCGCCATCGTAATCTGAGAAGCCGACATTGTCATGCTTGCATTCAGGACAGTAACCTGAAACCGGAAGCCAGGAATCGGCAAGCGGTTCCTTTCGGTACTCATCAAGTATCGCCTTGATCTTTTTCGTATTGTCAAGCGCTTTCTTGATGCCGTCTGCGTATTCGCAATTCCTGTATTTTTCTGCCTGATAAAGATATTCAGGTTTCAGACCCACTTTCGCGATGGATGATTCGACCGCCACTTCGTGATGGCGTGCATAGCTCTTCTCAGTTCCGTACGGATCAGGGATGTCAACGATCGGCATGCGCAGATGTTCGGTAAGCATTTCCTGCTGAGGCATGTTCTTGGGGACTTTCCTGAAGACATCATAGTCATCCCAGGAATAGATGAAGCGCACATTCTTACCTGCATCCTCGAATGCCCTGGCGACAAGGTCGACCGTTATCATCTCGCGGAAGTTTCCGACATGGATCGTCCCGGACGGTGTGATGCCTGCTGCTACAGTGTACTTAGGCTTTTCGCCTTTTTCTTTGACAACACGCTTCACGACGCTGTCAGCCCAGTGCACGAGCTCTTGCGGGTCTTTTGCCATTGTGGAGAAAAAACAGAAGGCAGTTTATAAAATATTCGGATGGAAGGATACGAGATGATCATCTCTTCTTTCGCATCTTTTTCTTATGCATGGCGTGCTGCGTAACAACGAACACCAAGGTAACAGCAAGACCTGCAGTCAACCCATAGATGATGTGGCGGATATAGGGTCTGCGGTCATCAACATCCTGCGTCGCAACATCAAGTGTAGGAGGCTCGTCTATAGTCTCATCATCCTCAACAGGCTCCATCACTGCATCTTCTTGATCTGCCGACAAGATACTTGCCTTTTCGTCCGCAGCGATCATCGCTTCAGTATTTTCCTGCATGCCCTTTTCTGGAGGAGGCATGTCGGCAGCGATCCGCATCTGGCGCGGAGCCATCTGCGATTGTACAAGGTCACTTGATTCTCCTGTCGGGAGATAGCCAAGATCATAGAATCCCATATAGCCGGAAAGCAGCAGCATAAAGAAAAGCGACGCCAACATAACCCATATTTTCTTCTGCTCAGGATACAGAATGGCCTTGCCCTTCCCGGTCAGCTCATAGTATTTCCACTTGCGCCCTTCATCGACAAGCTTTATCAGATCAGACGAAGCAAGATGCTCCATATGCTCTTTGACAGTGGCTACCGCAAGACCTAGATGATCAGAAAGCTCTGTCAGCGTCTTTCGTCGGATATCAAGCTGCTTGAGGATCTCGACGCGTTTGTCTGAAGCGAGAGCCTTGAATGCAGCCTTGTCAAGAACTATCTTCTCATCAGAATTATCAAAGTCGTCATCATCCGTGAACCGCTGCTTGAACATCGTAGGATAAAAAGGAAAAGCGTTTAAAAAGGTTGCGCAACATTTCGGTTTTTTCCGATCACCGGCGCAACCAGTCTGTAAAAACTAGATCAGTGCTGCTGGCGTTTCTTCTTTTTCTTGTGCCTCTTGTAGAAAAAGAAGCCTACGCCGACAAGGACAAGCATGATGACGACCAGCGTACCGGTCGAGCCGCCTGAACCGCCAGCCAGTGCCTGCAATGCACTGAGATCCATCGTCAACGTAACCTGATCAGCATACGCGTTGTTGTTCGCATCCTTGTACTCAAGGATCAGAGGAAGCTCGATGGAACTTGTCTCTCCCGTCGGCGATATCCGAAACGATGCTGAATCAAAATCATCGCTGTCAAGACCGCCTATATAGACTTCATTGCTTGTGGAAAGGATCTTATAATCATCAGTCTCTTCAAGACGGACATCCAAGAACTTGAGATCGGTGACCCCTTTGTTGATGAGCCGCACTGAAACTTCGTAGCTTCCGCCCATCATGTCGACGGATTCGATCGCAGCGGTGAGTGACGGTTCAGCTCCGACAACGATGCCGATAACATCATTCTTCGTCACAGCAGTACCTGATTCATCCTTATACGATACAGTGAGCGGAATCCTGTAGATCCTGGATTCTGCATCAGGATAGGTGATGAGATCAAATGTCAGCCTCTCAACCTCACCGCCGCCGATGTAGCGAAGCGCCTTTTCGCTCGTCGAGTAGAGAGGAGCGAACGGAAGCGCCATCCCATCAGAGGACTGCGCAGCAAGATCAAGGTTGACGCTTACATCACGCAGAGCAGTGCCTGCAAGATTGCTCAGCTCGACAACAAGCTGTGCCGGCTCACCAGGAGGAAGCACTCCTGGATCGGTGGTGATGTCAGAGACGGTGAGGATGGATTCAGCGAGCCTGACCTGGATGTCAAAATCCTGCCTTGCCCAGGTCATGCCGTCATAAGTGTAGCGGAGTTTCAGCTCGTTCTGGCCTATGACAGCCTTTTCGTCCACACGGACCTTGTACTCCAGAACGACGTCATCTCCCGGATCAAGAGACCCGAAGCGCTTCTCAGCGTTCTCATTGGGATCAAGACTGAACGGGTATTCAGGCAGAAGCTCAAATTTGACATTGGGGGCTTCTTTCTTACCTATATTATCCGCCTTAATCTTGACCGTGATATATGAACCTGGCTCTGCAGGGTAGGGCTCGTAGCTTTGTAGAATGACTTCAAGATAGCCGCTCTCAGGAGCAGCATTGACAATTCCTGCCATGAGCGAACTCATCAGCAAGACCATGAATACAAACATTGATCGTCTCATCATGATAACCTCCTTTTCCTATGATTCTGTGACGTATAAATATGTTTCTAAGTGCACAACAGCTTATTTTCTCGTTGTCCTGACGATCACTCCATCCTTCAGGAACTCGACACGATCAGCCTCTTTGGCGAGCTTGTCGTCGTGCGTGACCATGACTATCGTCTTTCCCTGCTTTCGGTTCAGGTTCTTGAGAAAGCTCATGACCGAGCCCCCTGTCTTCGAGTCGAGATTGCCTGTCGGCTCATCAGCAAGGATGATCTCAGGATCGACTGCCATGGCTCGGGCTATCGCGACGCGCTGCTGCTGTCCGCCAGACATCTCTGTAGGACGGTGATCAAGCCTGTCGCCGAGATCGACCATCTCGAGAAGCTCCTTTGCACGCGCAAAGCGTTCCTCCTCCTCGTAGCCCTGAAATGTCATCGGCAGCATGACATTCTCGATAGCGGTAAGCGTATTGATGAGATTGAACTTCTGGAAGATGAACCCGATCTTCTGGCCGCGGATCTGTGCGAGCGAGGATTCGCTCATCAATGAGATATCATTCCCTTCAAGATAGATATGGCCTTTCGTCGGGATGTCAAGACATCCGACGAGATTCATCGTCGTACTCTTGCCGGAACCGGACGGACCCTGGATTGCCATGAACTCTTTGGGATAGACTTCTAGATCAAGACCCCGAAGCGCATGGACATCAACATTGCCCATACGGTATGTCTTCCAGGCATTCACTATCCTGATAAGCGGTTTCTCAGAGCGTGCCACGCAGTTTTTCTTACCGATGAGCTATATAAAATTATCGAGTTTCTGCGGGAAATGTCGATAAAGCTCAAGCTAGAAGGCAAGAAAACAAAAAGAAGAGTTATCTAATCTTCCTGTACGAACTCTTCGACCTTGAGCGATTTCTCTTTCCCTTCGGTCAGGAGCCCTTTTTCGCGCAGGTATTCGCGTGTCAGGATGTAGAAGAAAAGTTCAAGCGACTTCTTTCCCTTATTGTTGCAGGGGACGACGAGGTCGATGTTGTTCGCCTGGTTGTTCGTATCGCACAGCCCGATGACCGGGATGCCGATGCGCAGAGCATCGTCGACAGCATTCCTGTCAGGCCACGAATCGGTGACCAGAAGGATCTTTGCCTCGACAAAGTTCTCAAGATTGGTATTCGTTAGGATTCCAGGAGGATAACGTCCGGGATAGATGCTGATACCGGTATACTTCTTGAGAAGCTTGAGCGGCCTCCATCCGTTCTCACGTCGGCAGACAACAAGAATCTCATGAGGCTCGTAATGCGCGAGCATCTTTGCAGCGAGCCTGATCCTCTCATCGATCTTTTGGATATTCAGAACGGACAATCCATCAGGCCGCGTCTTGTAGATGAACGGCTGCATATACTTTGTCCTGAACTTCGTACCGATATGGATACCAGCCTTCAGGTAGAGGTCTTGCTCCACCAAAAAATCATCAGTTTTCTTTGATTCTGTTGCCATCGTAGAGGATGGAACGACAGGCTATTTAAAAAGTTTTCTACACAAAGCTGCACTGATGCTGCAAAGGATAGATTGCATCAACATTTAAATATCGGGCGCCATTTGTCAGAAGAACTGATACTATAAGTGATACCATGATAGTCGGAGTTGTCGGGAAACCGAATGTCGGGAAAAGCACCTTCTTCAAGGCGTTGACGCTGGCCAATGTCGAGATAGCGAACTATCCTTTCGCCACGATCAAGCCGAACAACGGCGTCGGACATGTCCGCGTCGAGCGGGTCGACAAAGAATTCAATGTCACGAGCAACCCACGGGAAGGGTACTGCCTCGGCGATTACCGTTTTGTCCCTGTTAATGTCATCGATGTTGCCGGTCTTGTCCCGGGCGCCTATGAAGGCAAAGGCATGGGAAACAAGTTTCTCGATGATCTTAATCAGGCTGACGCCCTTATCCATGTCATCGACGTTTCGGGTTCTACCAACGAAAAGGGCGAGCCGATCCCTGTAGGAAGCTACGACCCTGCAGAGGATATACGATTCTTAGAGACTGAGTTTGACATGTGGTACATGCGCATCCTCAAAAACGGCTGGGAACGCATCGCACGCCAGATCCAGCAGACTGGAGGAAAGCCCGAGATAGCTATCACGAAGCAGATGTCTGGCATCGGCGCGAAGGAAGAGATGGTCAAGGATATGCTCAAGGATATCGGCCTGTACGAGAAAAGACCGCTAGACTGGTCCGAAGATGATCTTCTCGATCTTGTCAGAAACCTCAGGAAAACGACAAAACCGATGATCATCGCAGCGAACAAGATGGACGTCCAGGGAGGCAAAGAGAATCTTGCCCGGCTCAAGGAAGAGTTTCCCGAGTATACGATTGTCGGCTGCAGTGCAGAATCAGAGCTTGCGCTCAAAGAGGCATCGAGAGCAGGACTCATCAGCTATGTTCCCGGAGCATCATCCTTCAGCATCCCCGAGAACAGCTCACTCAATGAGAAGCAGAAGAAGGCGCTCGAGTTCATCCAGACTCATGTGCTCGATGCCTTCGAAAGCTCCGGCGTCCAGGAGGTCATCGACAAGGCAGTCTTTGACGTGCTCGACTACATCGCGATCTTCCCAGGAGGCGTCAACAAGCTCGAGGACCAGTACGGCAACGTCCTTCCTGACTGTTTCCTCCTGCCCAACGGTTCTACTGCCCTCGACTTCGCGTTCAGGATTCACACCGACATCGGCAACAAGTTCATCCGTGCGATAGATGTCAAGACAAAGATGACAGTCGGAAAGGAGCATGAGCTCAAACATCGCGATGTCGTCGAGATCGTGACCTCAAAATGAGCAACTATTATATAATAGAGATCTCTCATCATTCTTATGAAGAAGCTGACGCTTGGGCATATCCTCTTCTCAAATTATAATCTTGAGACAAAGTGGGCGCTGATGCAGATCCCTCAGCCCTATGTCGCAACACATGTTGAAGATTATCTTGACAACAAACATATTTTCAAGGAGGAATATGTATCCCTTGTCGTCCCTAATATCTTTCTCAGACCTGTTGAAGAGGATGGTCTCCTCCAGTCCTATAACCATCAGGATGGCCGATCATTGCTTTTCACCATGGAAGACAGGACCGGTTCTGCAGAAGTGCTTTGGCCGCTGAGAAGATCAGGAAGTCTTGATGAGAATGTCATGCAAAGCTTCATCGATCAGCCCCGCCAGGTGGACGGTCTTATGCTGGTACGCCATCAACCCTATGACAGCAGCTTCATCACACACATCTTAGAAGGCAGCTATGAACGGGGCATTGAAGAGACCATGAGAGAATTAGGCTGGGAAAAAGAATAAGAGAAGAGATAGAGAAGATATCACATCATCTCCTCGGTATGGTTCTCAGCAGCTTCTTCTTCATGATCATGCTCTTCATCATAGAGCTCATCATCATGTTCTTCTGCACTGTGATCAGGAGCCCCATCGCCATCATGGTCGTGCTCCATCTCAGTATGTCCAAGTTCTGTATCACAAGCGCTGAGCACCAGCATTGATGCGATCAGCAATACCATCATGATCTGTTTCATCATACCAACCTCCATAGATCTCTAACCGTGTACATGGCCAGGTCCGACAAAGACCAAAGCGACCATGATACCTACCCCGATAAGGATAGCAATGATATGCAGCACCGTCTCTTTGAGCCCGCAATGTCTATGAAGCTGCGGGACAAGATTTGATGCAGCGATGTACAAAAAGTTCCCTGCAGCGAACGGCAGGAGGAATGCATTGAATGAGTGCATCAGCTGGTACAGGAGAACGCCCACGATCGCACCAAGGACTGCGGTCAATGCAGACAAGAAGTTGAGGAGGAGAGCTTTTTTCCTAGAGAGACCGGAGTACAGAAGCACGCCATAATCAGCGATCTCCTGGGGAAGCTCGTGAAAGATGACAGATACTGTCGCTGCGATACCGATGTTGATATCGGCAAGATAGCTTCCCGCGATGACCAGACCATCGATAAAGTTATGCACCCCGTCACCGATAAGGTTGATCGGCGCGAGATGATATGCATGGCTGTGGCCCATGGATTCTTCATCCTTCTTGTGATGATGCCAATGGATCAGCTTCTCGAGCAAGAAGAACGCCAGGAACCCGCCAAGAACAGTCGACGCAACGCCGAGCGTGTAGCCATGCGATGTCGCTTCAGGAAGGAAATGGATAAAGACGGTAGCAAGAAGCGTTCCTACAGAGATGCTGAGCAGGAAGATGAGGAGATGCTCTGATTGCTTTTTCCTCAGATGGATGGGAAGGATGCCTATGACTGCAATAAGCGAGACAAGGAGGACACTTCCGAAAATATACAGTAATGCTGTTATCATCATACAGACGAACCAGAAGAAGTTTATAAAATATAATGATTTTCATTATCAATAACTTATTAAAGACATCTAGATTCTCTTTTTCCATGTCAAGGCTGAGAACGACAAAACAACTTGAGATCCTCAGAAAAAGCATGGAGAAGAATGATGCCTTCTTCGATGCAGAATCGCTCTATGAAGAGGCAAAAAAGAAAGATGCAGATATAGGGATCGCGACCATCTACAGATTCTTGAGAGAAGAGGCCGATGCAGGAAACCTTTTCTCCTACCGCTGCGGAAAACGCCGCGTGTATTCACGCAAGAAAAAGAGCCATTGCCATTTTGTCTGTGAAGAGACCGGAAAAGTCATACACTTCGACGTTGATTCTATCGATTTCCTGAAAGATAAGATCCCCGGTGAGATCACCAGTTTCCAGATTGAAGTGAGAGGGATCCGTAATGACCACAAGAAGCAGAAAAAGCAATAGACCAATCACTCTTTTTTCTTCTCTTTCTTCGATCTGGCAAAACTTCCGACGATATCGATCATGTACTTGCCATCACCAGTTTTGAAGATGATAGGATCCTTGGAATTGAAGAGGCTGACAAGATCAAGCTCAAAATGACCTGGCTTCAGCGCACGGATAGATTCAAGGTCAAGGACGACCGTCTCATCAATGTTTTCCGGCTTGTCACCGAGGATGTCAAAAACATCGTTCTCGATCTGCTTTTTGTCTTTTTCGGACAGGTCAGCAGTCATGTTCTGGATCTCAGCAAGCTTTTCCTTGCGCACAAAATAGAACAATTTGGAGCCGCAGGAGCATCCTTTCAGGACCTCTGCTGCGCCGTCTTCATATAATGTTCCGCAACGGACGCATTGATGAGGCATTATCTCTTCCTCTTGATGTTCTTTCTCGTCCGCATCTTCTTGCCGTTGCCATTGGCATCAGTTGACGAGATATTGTTGATGAACAGCTCGATCTTATCAGGGTCCTGCTTGATCTCTTTCACGATGGATGCAGGGCCTATGACTGTCATGCCCGATCGATCTCCAAGAAGCATGTTTGCCATGGTATTTCGCAATTGCGTCAGGAACTCGGCATTCTTTTTCTTCGGATCGATGGTCGCAAGCTCGATGCCTTTGAAACCATTGTTCTCATCAGTACCTATCTGCTCCATGGTCTTGCTGATGAGCGACGCTTCCTCATCCTTCTTCAGCTTGCCTTCGATAAGAAGTATCTTGTTTTCCGAGACAAGATGCAAAAGCTTGTGGACACGCTGGTCAGGGGTAAGATTCTGTATCTGCGAATAAGGAATATATTGGAGCGTTAGCATCGTACACCTTTAGGACTATTGGTATTAAAAGTTTTTCTATTGGTTTCGTCACTAGACAAGATCAAAAATCTTCTCATAAAATTCTTCGATGTTCTTTCCGGTCTTTGCAGAGATGCCGACAACAGGATACTGCGGGAATGCAGACTCGACTTTCTTGACGTTCGACTTCTTGAGATCTACCTTATTAGCTACGACAAGAACAGGAATCTTTCGAGCAGCTAGATTGCCGACGATCGTGATATTGACCTGAGAATACGGATCGATGGTAGAATCAAGGACGACAATGACGCAGTCCATGTCATCAAGCCACTTGATGGAATCGATGACACCTTTTGTTGCCTCTTTCGCCCTTTCCTTCGCCTCCTTCTCCTTCATGCCTTTTTTCATGAAGTCTTCATAATCGATCTTCGTGGCGATGCCCGGAGTGTCGACAAGATTGAATGAGATCTCTTTTCCGTTTGACTCAAGATGGACTTCCTCTTTTATCTGCACTTCGCGCGTCTCATGAGCCATATTCGAGACAGAACCCATCTCTTCACCAAGCCAATCGACACAGATCTTGTTCGCAAGCGTTGTCTTTCCACCGTTCGGAGGACCATAGAGGCCTAGCTTGATGTGCTTCTTCTTCCTGAAAAGCCCCCTCAGAAGACTGTTGAATAGCTTTTTGAAAAACCCAACCATACCACTACCGGATACGGCGATTTGCTTTAAATAGTTTTTGGTGGGGACGAGAAAGAATATTTTTTATACGACAAGCCCATAACACCACTATGGATATCGTCATCGTCATAGACGCCAACGACCCTGTGAGCACACAGGTTTGCGACTGCATGCTTGAAGGGAACATATTTGCAAAGGCTTCGATGACATTCAAGGATGCTCCAGTGTACAGCTACAGGAATGCGTACATGATAACCAATAACCAACGTTCAGCGGAGGCTGAACAGGTTGATGAAGACATCAGATCGCTTCTATCAATCAAACCTGAGCTTACGATCTTTCCTACGGTCCATAGATCAAGATCCGGTATCCCTTCATTGACAGCACATACTCAGGGCAACTGGGCCATAGCGGAGATGGGAGGATTGAACAAGCGCCTGGGCATCAGTGCAGAGAATTTCCTCAAGGAAGCGCTACAGACCATGGCGCAGAAACAGCCGAATTATCCATCCCTTGATGGGTTCGACGTTATCCAGGAAGCGACCCATCACGGGCCATATGTTTCTTGCCCTTCAATGTTCATCGAGGTCGGATCGACAGAAAAAGAATGGCACAACAAAGAAGCTGTGCATCTGCTCGCAGAGACGATAACATATCTTATCGAGAATTCAAACAGCATCGCAGACCAGCAGTATGAGACTGCCGTAGGTATCGGAGGCCCTCACGCGAACAGGAATTTTCGAAAGATCATCCTCAATGATGAGCAGATCGCCATCAGCCACATCTGCCCGAAATATATGCTTGAGAATCTTGATCTTGGCATGCTTACACATGCTATGGAGAGAAGCACACAACCTGCTTCAAAAGTGATTCTTGATTGGAAAGGGATAGGACCGGAGAAGCAGCGCATCGTCGAGCTGCTAGAAGAGAATAAT
>JBMCSP010000001.1:0-31611 GCA_048624455.1 Nanobdellota archaeon | reverse complement strand
CTACACGGCAGGCACGCTCATCAAATCTGCAAGGGTCATGAAAGAACGCGGTGCGACAGGCATCGATGTCTTTGCCACCCACGGATACCTGAACGATCCAGCCATAGAGAGGCTGAAAACGGCCCATGATGAAGGTATCATCGACAGGATCATCCTGACTGATTCCATCAAGCTTTCTGAAGAGAAGAAAGAGCGCATCATAGAAGCTGATCTTGACATACTCTTCATCCCGACAAGCGTGCTCTTCGCCGATGTCATCGCCCGGACGCAGCGCAACATCACGCTCTCTCCTATCTATGCTGAGACCACGTATCTGGAAAACCTGTACAAGGGCATCCACCTCATGCAGATCGAGGATCTGCCATAGAAACTATTAAATATCTCCCAAACCTTTTCAGCTCTATGGGATTGATCGCTGACGAGGTAGGCATCATCAAGTTCAAGGGCACATTCGACCTTCAAGGGATGCTTCGGATGATGCACGCATACATCGTCGACAGAGGCTACGATTTCTTTGAAACGACGCACAAGGCGAAAGTCCCTGAACTGGAGCTCAAATGGAAGGGAGAGAAGAAAGTCACACCCTACGAGCGATACGACATCAAGCTCGAGTTTCATTTCTATGATCTCAAGCAGATAGAGGTAGATGGACGCAAGATGACTGAAGGACGGTTCACTATCGTCTTCGACGGAGACGTCAAAAGGGATTTCCAGGGCGTATGGGATACGAAGAAAAGCAAAGTGCAGGCGAAGCTCAAAACGTTCTATGAGACAGTAACAAAGAAAGAATGGATGGTCAAGCATGCAGGTACATTGATAGGAGAAGTTGCAGAACTGCGCGACAAGACCAATTCCTACCTCGGCATGGTTGCCGCATACTGATAGACGATGGCAGAAAGAAGGACAGTGGTTCCGGAGAGGACATTGAGCTACTCTGGCCTTTTTGACGGCAAGGAGCTCTACAAGCTCATCAAGGAATGGGTAATGGACCATGGCTACGATGACTGGATCGAGAGGAATCATACTGAGAAGAACACCAAGACCAGCAAGCAGGTCGAGATAGACTATCTGCCTAAGGCTAAGGTCTCTGATTATTTGGAACTGCAGCTGGGAATGAATATCACCTACATGAATCTCAAGAAGACAAAAATCGAGTACAAAGGAAAGAAGGTGGAGGTTGATGAGGGAGACCTGGAGATCAATTTTACAGGATTCATCCTGAGCGACTATTGGGGGCGATGGGAGAATAAAGCGCACTGGTTCTTTATCAGGACTATAATGGACAAGTTCGTCTTTAAGTTTATCTTCGACAAGTATACAAAAGAGCTCAACAATCACATCACCGAGCTCTACAACCATATCCGCCAGTACCTCAACACCACCAAGATTGAATGATTGACATATTCGACTTGACGAGCATCATCAGTCTGACGTTCTTAAGAAGCACATGAAAGTCTTCGCCGGGGTTTCCCAGGTCGCAAGGGATGACCCTTCGGGCCTCGGGAATACAGCAACCTTAGAAAAGATATATGCACAAAGGTCAGAAGATGCTCGACAAGAAGTGAAAACCTTTAAAAAGAAGACAGAATTCTTTCAGTTGGTTAAAAACAACCAATTTGGTTAGACAATACAGCCCGTAGTGCTAGGAGTGGTTTCGTCCATTCGCACCGACTGGGTTTCCCTTCGGTCAAGCCCAAGGGAATCTTTGCATAAACAAAACAGCCCCGTAGTGTAGTGGCCAATCATCTCGGACTCTGGATCCGGGGACCGCGGTTCGAATCCGCGCGGGGCTACTTCATAGCACCTCGCTTGTCTTCGAACGTCCGTGTCGAAAGCGAGCTTTCTCGGGAATTTCCCTCTGCAAGTAAAATAATCCGAGCAGGGCTATTTCATAGCCATCGCGCGTTATTCTCACTTCTTGTCCAAGACATAATCATAACTTCTTGCAACAATCACTTACGATGCAGGACACTAAAGAAAAATAAAAAAGAAACAAAACAACAATGACGAGTTTTCTCATCATCATTCGCTCCTGATCTTGAGGATGCCATACTTCCTGTACAGGTACTTTCTGAGCTCTTCCAGCATCAGCAACGCAAAGCCGCCGACGACCATCAGAGGGACATACTCGAGCGGGAACGGCGCCGTGCCAAAGACCATTTCAGCGGGAGGGAACAAGACAATGGCAAGCAGCAGAGCAACTTCGGTGCAGATGCCTATGATCGCTGTCTTGTTCTTGAAGAGACCTGCCTTGAAGATGGACTCATTCGCTGTCCTGCAGGCGAAAAGGTTGAAGATCTGGAACACGACGATTGTCGAGAAGAATCCCGCAACTGCGCTCATGTACAGCGGATCACGTGCAGCAGGGACTGCCTGTGCAAAGCTCCAACCGCCTTGGAAAAGTATCGCGAAGAACACGACATAACCAAAGATCGTCTCGAGCGGTCCCTGGAATCCGTAGGAACGAAGCACCATCCTTGTATTGCAGAGCTTGGCTTTAGGATTACGGGGTGGGCGTGTCATGACATCAGGAGCAGGAGGCTCCTGGCCGAGCGAGATTGCCGGAAGCATGTCGGTACCGAGGTCGATCGCAAGGATCAATAACACCGGCAACGCCAGCGGCCAGTTGATCGGAGCAAGTAAGACGAATAAGAGAAATGGAACGATTTCGGGAATGTTGCTTGTCAGGATATAGATGATGAAGCTCTGGATATTATCATAGACAGTACGCCCTTGCTTGATCGCTTCGACGATCGTCGCGAAATTATCATCGAGCAGGACAACGTCAGACGCCTCCTTGGCGACCTCTGTTCCTACCTTCCCCATCGAGACACCGACATCTGCACGCTTGAGCGCAGGAGCATCGTTGACACCATCACCAGTGACAGCGACGATCTCTTTCTCATCCTGCAGCGCCTTGACGATCCTAAGCTTGTCTTCTGGAAGGGAACGCGCAAAGATAAGCTCTTTCTCCTTGACGAGTTTTCTGAGCTGCTTGTCGGTCATCTTCTTGAGCTCGTCGCTTGTGACAACTTTCGGATTTCCTGTCTGAACGATGCCGACCTCTTCAGCGATATTCTGGACGGTATTGCCCTGGTCTCCCGAGATGACGACGATCCTGATGCCGGCCTCATGGCATTGCCGGACAGCTTCCTTGACCTCCGGCCGCGGAGGATCATAGAGGATAATAAGACCATAGTACACATAGTCTCCCTTCTCAAGATCCTTCTCATACTGAGCTTTAGACTTTGAGCTGATATCTTTCGCAGCGTAGGCGAGGACCCTGAACCCTTTTGAGGAGAACTCCTTGTTCTTCTGCAGGATCTCTTTCTTAAGTTTGGGCGTCATCTTCACGATGCGTCCGTTCTTGAAGACCTTTGAGCATTTATGGAGCACGACCGCTTCAGGAGCTCCCTTGAGGAATGCCTTCTGCTTCTTATTGACGACATTCGCGGTGACCATGTATTTTTTTGAAGAGTCGAACGGTATCTCATGATTTCGTTTCAGATCGACAAACGTGAACTTTGATCTTATGAAATTGCTGAAGAACTGGTGCAGGCTGATCTCGGTCGGATCGCCATGGGACTTCTTTGTCTTGTGGTCAAACACGCTATTGTTGCAGGCAGAGAGGATCTGCGCCATTTCCTCAAATCCTCTGATCGTTTCAGGCGTCTGCTTCCTGCCGTCGATGAGGACTGACTTGGTGGAGTCATCGAAATGGTAGAGCGTATCGTTCATATAGAATGAATTGACGCTGAGCTTGTTCTGTGTGAGTGTCCCTGTCTTATCAGAGCAGATGACGGTGAGGCTTCCAAGTGTCTCTATGGCGTCCATGTTCTTGACGAGCGCATTCTTCTTCGCCATCTTCTGCGCAGCGATTGACAAGGTGAGCGTGACCGTCGGAAGAAGACCTTCTGGCACGTTCGCTACGATGATACCTATCGCAAAGACAAGATTGATCCAGACGGTGTTTCCGACAAGGAAGCCAAGGCCGAAGAACGAGATGCCCAGAGCAATAGCGATGTATGAGATGACCTTGATGAAATGGGTGATCTCCTTTTGCATATGGGACTCTGTATTCTCATAGTCTCTCGTGAGCTTGGCGATCTTTCCGATCCTTGTGTTATCTCCTGTCGTGATGACGACCGCTTTTCCCGAACCGCTCTGCACAAGCGTCCCGCTGAAGACCATGTTCCTGCTCAATATCGGTTTCTCGTTTGTCGGATCAAGCGACCTGAGCTGGGGTTCGCTCTCTCCAGTAAGCGAAGAATGGTCGACCTTCAGGTTATTGACCTCAAGGAGCCGCGCGTCCGTAGATATCTTGTCTCCCTCATTGAGCACGACGATGTCGCCGGGAACCAGATTCTCTGAATCTATCTCGACTTCTTTCCTGTCGCGTATCACGATGACTTTTGTGGTCATGAGATTCTTGAACGATTCCATCGCCTGCTCTGCCTTGAACTCCTGCAGGAACGTAAAGATAGCGTTCAGCAGCGTGACGCCGAGAAGCGCCCATGCGATATAGATGGAGCCCTGGTCAGGATAGACCCATTCGCTGATGAACGAGAGAGCAGAACCTATCAGGAGAAGGATGGAGAAGAAATTCTTGAACTGGAGCAGGAATTGGATGATGTAGGGTGTCTTCTCCTCTTCAGAGAGCTTGTTTGGCCCGCACTGTTTCAAGCGTTCCCTTACCTCCTTGTCAGGAAGGCCTTGGTCGTCAGAACCGAGTTGTGAGAAGAGTTCTTTGTACGATACCTTATGCAGTTTCGAATCGTCTTCGAGCGTGAGAATCTTATCGAGCGCCATCGGTTGTCTTTACAGCCTATGGGTATATAAATCTTATTCAAGCAAAGTCATCCCAATCGTGCACTGCCGATGATCCTTTGCAGTTTTCCCGAATCAAGCATCTCAAGAGCATCCTTCCAAGGATTCTTTTTCCATTCGCCTGTAGTGTCATCAAATGCTCCTATCCGGATGATGTTGCTTTCCTTCATATGCCTGTTGAATGGATAATCTATGAGAAGGACAGGACAGTATGTCGCAATCTTTTTTGCATTCTCGGGATTGTCTTCAAGGAAAAGATCGACATGGTTCTCTTTTGCGATGATCGATTTGCATTTTTTTACACCCGAGGCAGGGTTCCTCTGCAGGAGGAGATGATCGTCTGCGAGCGGAGCGCCAAGAAGCTCAAGAAGCTCTTCAGTCTCTCCGACAGGATCTTTGAAGAGGAATGTGCTTCGCGCCGTGATATAATAGATATTTTCTTTGTTGAAATGAGAGAGAAATTCAGCGGCATGATCCATGATCACCATGTTGGGCCTGTTTTCAGGAGAGAAATAGCTTTTCAGAAAACCGATGAGCTTTTCATGGTGTTCAGGAAAATGGTCAAGCACATCCCATTTGTTCCATCGCTCATACGTGAAGCTTGGATCTATATGCTCTTTGATGTAGGAGAGAAAATGATGCACCTGCTTAAGAAGCGTGTTGTCTATATCGACTCCGAGGATGATGTTTTCTGCATTCATGAAGCATCCACATCGATATCAGTATCGATAGCCTCTCCGTCTATCTCTTCATCGACCTCCCCTTCATGCACGACCCTCGCCACAGAGATGACCTGGTCATCATCAGATTTCATAGACATGATCCTGACGCCTTGAGTATTTCGTCCGATTGTAGAGATGCCCCGCACAGGGACGCGGATGATGATTCCTTTCCTGCTGATGACCATGATGTCATCCTCATCTTCTACAGACTTGATATTGACGACAGGACCGTTGCGTTCTGAGCAGACGATATTCCTGACGCCGACTCCTCCTCTGGAGATGAGACGGTAATCAGCGATGGATGTCCGCTTCCCATAGCCATTTTCGGTGATCGTGAGGACTGTCTTTGCATCATCTGCGTGGATCATGCCGATGACCTCGTCATCACCCTTGAGATTGATGGCACGGACACCGCGTGCTGTCCTTCCGATGGCGCGGGCATCGTTCTCATGGAACTTGACAGCCATGCCGTTCTTCGTAGCGACAAGAAGCTTATGGTTGCCGTCCGTGAGAAGAGCGTTGACCAGGAAATCATCATCATCAAGATTGATTGCGATGATGCCGCCTTTCCGCGGTCGTGAATATGCTTCAAGCGTCGTCTTCTTGATCGTGCCTTTCTTTGTGATAAGGGCAAGATACTTGTCCCTGACGAACTCTTTGACAGGGATGAACGTCGTGACATGCTCGTCTGCCTCAAGATCGATCATGTTGACGATCGGCTGGCCCCTTGACTGCCGTGTTCCTTCAGGTATCCTGTAGACCTTCTGCCAATGGACTTTTCCTTTGTCGGTGAAGAAGAGCATGTAATTATGCGTGCTCGTGACGAAGAGGTATTCGATGAAGTCATCTTCCTTCATGGTCGATGCGATGATGCCTTTCCCACCTCTGTTCTGCTGGCGGTACATCGCAAGCGGTATGCGTTTGATGTATCCGGCGTGGGATACCGTGACGACGACATCATGCTCTTCGATGAGATCTTCCATGTCGATGTCAGCATCATCAAGAGCAAGGTCGGATACCTCGGACTGGCGGTCATCGCCGTACTTCTCGATAAGCTCCTGCATCTCATCGATGATGATCTGCTTGACCCTCTCATCGGATTCAAGGATGGCCTTGAGCTCCTTGATCTGCTCGAGAAGGCCATCATGTTCAGATTTTACCTTTTCGGTCTCAAGCGATGTAAGCTTTTGCAGACGCATATCAAGGATGGCGTTCGCCTGGGCCTCAGTAAGCTCAAACTTCTCCATCAAGCCTGACTGTGCTTCCTGGATAGAGCTCGATCCGCGGATGAGCTTGACGACCGCATCGATATTTTCAAGGGCTACCAGAAGACCTTCAAGGATATGCTTTCGCTTCTCTGCCTTTGTAAGATCATACTGCGTCCTTCGCCTGATGACCTCGATCCGGTGCTTGACGAATTCGTCGATGATCTCGACGATATTGAGCGTCCGCGGCCTGTTGCCCACCAGAGCGACAAAGTTCATGCCGAAGCTGACCTCAAGCCGTGAATGCTTATAGAGCTGGTTCAGGAGAACCTCTGCGCTCGCTCCCCTCTTGAGCTCGATGACGACGCGGATACCCCTCTTGTCAGATTCGTCGCGGAGATCACGGATCTCGTTGACTTTCTTGTTCTTGACAAGTTCAGCGATCTGCTCGATGAGATGCGCCTTGTTGACCATATAGGGTATCTCATTGATGATGATGCGCTCTGTCTCTCCCTTGCGTTCAATCTCGTGCTTGGATCTGACCTTGATGATGCCGCGGCCATGCTTGTACGCGCTAAGGATGCCGCTCTTTCCGATGATCGTTCCGCCTGTGGGGAAATCCGGCGCAGGCATGTGCTCAAGAACTCCTTCAGGAGTGAGCTCAGGATCGTTGACGAACGCGATGATGGCGGAGCAAAGCTCCTTGAGATTGTGAGGAGGAATGTTTGTAGCCATACCGACAGCGATACCGGAGGAACCATTGAGAAGAAGGCTTGGCAGTTTTGCCGGAAGGACAGAGGGCTCGCTCAAAGAACCATCAAAATTAGGAACAAAATCGACAGTCTCCTTCTCGATATCCTGCAGGATCTCGCTTGATATTTTTGCAAGACGCGCTTCAGTGTAACGCATCGCTGCGGCAGAATCGCCGTCGACGCTTCCAAAGTTACCCTGGCCATCGATGAGCGTATAGCGCATGGAGAAATACTGGGCCATCCTTACAAGAGAATCATAGACAGCACTGTCGCCGTGCGGGTGATAGCGTCCGAGGACATCACCGACGATACGCGCACTTTTCTTGTAGGGCTTATTGTAATGGAAGCCGGATTCGTGCATCGAATAAAGGATCCTTCGATGGACGGGTTTCAGACCGTCGCGAACATCAGGAAGGGCTCGTGAGATGATGACCGACATAGCATAATCTAGGAAAGCGTCCTTCATCTCGCACTCAATCTCCTGAGAGAGGACCTTATGCTGAGAGATTAATTCAGGCGTTGCTTCTTCTTCTGGTATCGGTTCTTCATCCATGAATCATCAACTAAAATGTATGTCAAAAAACAGCAGAATTGTTGTTCTTTTTCCGTCAATAAATATGCTTTTTCCTAGGATATCGGAGACGTTGTCTATTTATTAAACTTTTGGTTTGGGAACAGAGAATTCAGACATTTCAGGCTCTGTAATGCCACATTTCGAAGATCTGGCAAGAGCTTCATCTTGGGGCTCATATGCGCAGAGGATTGCTGGCCTCACCTTAAAGCTTGTTCCGCAGAAGACGCAGCGTTTCGACTTCTTCATGATGTCGGAATGCTTACAGGGAGAATTGAGGTTTTCTTTGTATTTCATCTCTTTCTTGCAGTTCGGGCATCTGAGGATAAAGAGCTTGTTTGGGATCATGTTGAAGAGCATAGGATATGCTTGCTTAGAACATTTATAAATCTCACAAGCAGATGTCCAGTGCTACTGCTCTTTTGCAGAACCCTCTACGTCTTCAAGGACTTCTTCGATATCGTCTTGGGCCTTCTTCTCCTCATCCAGCTCCTCGACGATCTCATCGATCTCATGCTCATCGATGAGCTCTTGCTTGTGCTGCGAATCAGGATCTGCTGCAGGAATGTCGTTTTCATCAGTGCCGTCGCCGTTTTCGGCTGATGCATCACCAGAAATGGTGTCGACGACCTGGAACCCCTGCTCCTTGTTCTCACCGACAACGTCGACGACCTCGAGTTTCCCAAGATGCGGACCTTCAGCCTCGACAGCCTGCTCAATAGCGTCTTCCTTGGAGATTTCTTCCTTTATCTGTTCGCCTTCATCTTCGCCCTTGATGCCGGCGTTCTGTTCGTGGTGCTTGCGTTCTTCCTCTCTCAGCTCTTTTTCGATGCCTTTGGCATCCTTGAACATCTTTCGGATATCACCATTCTGTACGTCGAAATACTCATAGAATTTTTCTGAGAGCGACAGCCGGAATGAGCGTCCTTCCTTCTTTCTCGTGATGAAGCCAAGACGTTCCAGCTGATCGATATGCTCATACGCCTTGTTCGTCCTGACCTTGATGACGGTCGATTGTAGCACAGGTGATTTCCATGCGATGACAGCAAGCGTCTCAAGGACACTTTTTGGGAGTTCGGTATCGGCGACGATCTTTCGGACAAGCGGCAGGTATGCCTCTCTGACGGTGAGCTTCCATTGATTGTCCTGCTCGACAAGCATGAGCGGACTCTTGCGGTTGCTGTATGATTCTTTAAGCTTTTTGAGCGCATTCTTGACGCTTCTCGTGCTCTGCTCGTCGACAAGATCCTTCAGGACATCAAGGTCCATGTACTTGCCTGACGCGAACAGGACAGCCTCTAGTTTCTCGATAAGATTATCGACGACCATGGTCAGGAATGGATGATTCAGGTTTAAATATTTATTGAAAATTCAGGAAAGAGAATGAAAAAGTGAGAAAAAGAAGTGAGCAGCAGATCATTTCTTCGTGATAGCGTACTCATCGCCCGACTTTCTCAGGACGGCATTCTCAACAAGGTTGTCCAGGATCTTTGCAAGATTCTCTTCAGCGATACCAAGAACTTTTGAGATGTCGTTCACCTTTGTATGACCTGCACTGATCGCGACACGGATGCTGTTCTTGAGAAGATTTTCCGTGTTCCTATTAAGCGCCTGGTTGGTCACATTGACTTTCTTGAAGTTCATGTCGATATGGTGAAGGCGCGCCTGCAGGTCGTTGAGAAAGTTCGTGAATTCCTGGGTCTTGTAGGACAAGCTTTCCGGCTCAAAGATCTCGATAGAGGAGGGCATGTAATCAAAGCAGAACCAGACGACGTGCTCGGTGCTCTTCGCGAGAAGCTCAAGCTCGACGAATGCGCTGAACATTTCACTTTCCTCAAGCTGTTTAGGATCGTGATACTCTTCTTTTGCGATGATGATGTTCTCACTGTTCTTGAGCCGTGCGACATAATCTCTGATCGTCCCGTTGACATGCTCTTTTGGCTTTCCGACCATCTCGAGGATAGCTGAAAAATATATATGGCCATCAGAGACTTTCTCCTTGATCTCGCGCTGTTCCATGAGGCATCGGAATCGTATTTTCTTTATAAATTTACCCGTTTGCGCAGCCTTGTGCAACGATTCTGCAGAAGACCAGACCCTATATGATACTCTTCTTCCTAAAAACAAAGAGAGTTGTGAGAATGCAGACGAAAAAGATGCCATACGGGACAAGATCGCGTGATTTCGCAGCGGAGTTTTTGTAAAGAATTGGCGAGGAGTTCATATACACGATGTTTCCTGTTGCTGGGCTTTTTGGACGAGATGAATCCTCGCTTTCGCTAGTGCCTAAGCCAGCCTGCTCCGTTGGTTTTTCAGTGCTGGTTTCCACAACGTTTTTTTCATCATATTCGTCTTCATTATCTTCTGTCTCATACGGTTCGTCGCACATGATAGTGATGTTCTTCTCGTCTGCAAGATCGAAGGCTTTGAGGAGAAGGGTCCCTTCTATGGTCTTTGTGCATCGTTCAGGAAGAGGGATCTCAAGAGAGATGATGCCCGCAGATCCCCTGAAGAAGGAAAAGCTGACCTCTGTGATGGACTCATTCATCTCATCGAGCACAGCGAGGGTGGCATCTGAGGGGCTTTTGCGGTTGAAAAGTGAGAGTTTGGCCCTGAGAATCGATCCGAACGCTATGCTGTCCTTCCTGTAGATATAGATGATATCTGCATAAGAGGAAGGTTCCGCTGACTCCTCGCCTTGTGTTTCCCGCTCATCGTCCGCTTCAGCTTGGCTGTTGCTGTCAACGACTTTCTTTGCATACGCGACCAGGTGCGACGCCTGCACCGATGCATTGCATCCTGTCTTGAGTTTTGCCTTGATGCGATAGATGGCATAAGGCGATGCAGGCGAGGGAGTATATCGTTTCTGATCAGTATTCGCTGTCGTATATGGATCTTTCACAATGGTGCCGAAGTATTCCTCGACCCAGTAGGTTATGCTGTAATTATCGGGTTCTTCAGGAAAGATATGGAACGTGAACTCTATTGTATCATCCTCGACAAACATCGGAGCATGGATGGTGAGATTATGGGCGCAGAGATCTTCTTCTGTCGTGTTCATCCCATTTGTTCGGTCGGTCGTTGGAGGGCCAGTTTCAGATATCTTCCTCTCAAAACAAGGAGACGGTTCCTGGGCATGGATCGTGCCGTTCTTTTCGGTGACGGAGAAACCTGATTGATACAAGAAGAGAGAAGTGTTGTAGGAAAAGGATGCATTCATCGATCCGTTCGTGATCAGTATGCTGTCGGCATCATTGTTCAGATTGTTGCCTATCGTGCTTCCTGCACTGTAGACGCTGCAGTTGATGCCGGTCAGATTGAAACCCTCCTCTGTAATGAGGGTATAATTGCTATTCTTTTCTTGCAGAAGCGATAGATCATCAGAACTGCTTGCATCATAGAGCGTGAATTGCGAGAGATTGAGAGGTGCATCAAGACGTAATTCTACAAATTCTCTGTTGTTGTCTGAGCCGTTTGGATTAAAGAAGACCTCAGTTATGGATAGCGCTGATGCTGTAGGGAGGAGGATGAGCAAAAGGAACACTGCCGATCTCATGAAAAATAGGAGGATGCCTCCTTCAAAATGGATTGCGCTGCTTGAGCTGCAGAAATTTCGGACAGAGATGAAGGGTTTCTTGCAGCTCAAGATGATTTGAGATGCCCTTTTAAATAATCAGGATGATTTCCTCAGATTATGGAAATTGAGCAGGAGATTCAGCGGTCGATCCTGAAGAAGCTCATGCATGAGCCCGACCAGGGGTTCAACCGACTCTGGGCCAAGGAAAGCGAGAGCAACAGGTTTGCCTATCACTTGAAGACCTTGGTGGATCAGGGCCTTGTCGAAAAGCATGGTGATGCATATCGGCTCTCAGCAAAAGGAGTCTCCTATGTCACTTATCTGGACGGTGCGACAGGAAAAAGAAAAGAGAAGCCAGTCGTCTGCTCATTCGTGATCGGTTATGATGCAGGTGAGGAAAAAGTCCTTGTCAACATTCGCAGGAAAGAGCCCTTCTATGATTATCTTGGCATCCCAGGAGGGAAGATAGAGATGGGTACATCACCCATGCAGACGGCGCGCGAGGAGTTTCTCGAAGAGACCGGCCTTACAGGACCGCTGAAGCTCGTCGCAATGTCAAACTACACAACAGAAGACATCACAAGCAGAAAGCTTTTGCACCACGTCATCTCCTACACCTACCTCTGCTCTGACTCGAGAGGGTCCCTGAAGAAGAGGACGCGCGAGGGAGAGAACCGATGGATCTTTGTGGACGAGATCGACAAGCACCGATGCTATCCTGAGATACCTCATTTTATCAAGACAGTGCTGCTCAACAGGGACAGGATCAGCTTTTTCAACATCCACAGATATCAAAAAGACGGCGAGTTCCTCAAGGAGTTCGATATCGTCGAAGAATTCTAAATCATCAGAGAGGACGGAATTCACCAAGACCAAAAAGGTTCGCATAGTTCAAAGGAATCCCGTCGCATTGAGCTTCCAGTCGGCAGCGGGAACAAAAATGGGGTTTTATCCTATCTTTGGATATTGTGTTATGGGCATATTCAATATCATCAATCTTCATATAATTGTCTTCTACCGCCCCAGTTACAGCAAGCAAGTCTCTGCAAGTGCAATAAGGAATATCGAGCACAAGAAATTTCTGACCGACCAAGTACATCTGTTTAAAGACAGTTACAGCGTCGGAATACTGAGGCATAAACCTGCGTACATCTGATGTAGATGTGCACAGAGGGTTGAAATAATTGATAATGTGCTCATCTATGGAGAATGTATGAAAAAAAGTGTTCATCTCAGGAAGACTTTCAAGATTCTGACGTATCAATGTTGAATTTATCGAAAAAGACTTCAGCTCGCCTTTTTCTCTGTAAGCTCCCGCGTTGAGCAAAGCATCTTTTACGAGTGAAAAGGAGCCGGGTGAACGCGTCAGCCCATCATGAAGTCCTGGCGCATGTCCATGTACTGAGACCGCGAGCATGTTTAGACCGTTTCTTATCAGCTTTGCAAAAAATTTTTTAGAACTGAGCATCTTTCCGTTGGTTATTAGAAATATATCTGGATAGCCTAACTTCTTTGCATACCGTATGAGTTCAAGGAAACGAGGATAGATCGTTGGCTCGCCGGCAGTGAAGCATACCCTCTTAAAGGAACCTGCAGATTCACGAAGAACTGATGCATACTGTTCAAAAGAGTTCTGCTCCTGATCGAACGATTCTCGTGGGTCATTACAAAATACACAATAGTTATTGCAACCAGCTCTGATTGATACATGGAGCACCTGTTCCTTGGCAATCTCACCCATATCCAAATGAAGAACCTGCGAAGTTCTTTAATCCTTTGTTACATGAGGAGAACAGACGCAGATACCACTATGTGATGGTTGGAAAAGTTTTAATAAGAATCTGCTTGATGAATACCTATAATCATAACTGATTGGGGATGAATCTATGGGTTTTTTAGGCCTTTTACATAATAAAAAGAAGAAAGACACTTCTCTGCCGCCGCCTGCTCCAGGACCAGGAAAAGAAGGAGTGCCGAAAGGACCAGACGCAGATAAGAAAGATGACGATAAAAAAGCTCCAGGACCAGGAGATGCTCCCCAAGGACCGCAACCTCCAGCACCACAGCCACCAAAGGCTGATGGAAACCAGGAAAATAAGCAAGATGATAAGAATCCTGAAGTGCCTCAGGGACCTGCACCGAAGGACCCTAATTCCATGAACCAGCAAGGACCACAGGCCCCAGGACAGCCGCCGGCAGTTCCTCCTGGAGCAGAGAACATGGATTTCCCAAAACTTGATCTTCCTACATTTCCCGGCGCTAAGACAAACCAGGATATGCAGATCCCTACATTCAACGGGCAGGAGTCTCCTAGCCAGAATAATGAGGAGAAGCCAGAGCAGGGACCTTCAGAAAAGCAGGATGCCGATGCACCACAAAATCCAACCGGATTTGCACCGCAGCAGCCACCTGCATTCGATCAGGGATCACAAGCGGCTTCACAGCCTGACCAGGCACCTCAGGGACCAGCATTTCCTCCCGTGCAGCAGCAGGGTGAAGATGAACATGTTCCAGAGATCGGACAATCAGGACCGGCACAGCAACCGCAGGGCGAAGAGCAGCAGGCTCCGCAACAGCAGGAACAAAGACAGTCCGAGCAATCACAGCCGGCCCCATGGTCGCGCAACAGCTACTTATCACAAGACGAAGAGCACCTCAACGATCTCAAGCACAAGCTTCACAAGCCGAGCGAAGAGATCGGGACGGATTCCTCAATGATGGGAAACGTCGAGCGCAATATCAAGAAGCGGATCAGCAAGCAGCAAGGACCGCTATTCGTCGAGATCAATAATTACAAGAGGGTTTTGAATTCTGTCGATGAGATCAAGCGTGATCTCAATGAGTCACAGGAGTTCATACTAAAACTGGACGAGTTCAACGACAAGAAACACGGCGAGTTCGATAAGTGGAAGAAGGCATTCGAATACATCCAGACGAAGCTCCACTTTGTCGACAAGACGCTGTTCGAAGAATCGAAGTGATGGGTGACTGATGATGGCAAAGGAAGTACCTGTATTCATAAAGGTTGACGATTACAAGGATGTAATCGATGTTATGGAACTTATCAAGAACAAGATCATGGAAGCGAACGGAGTTCTTGAAAAGATTCGGCGCCTCAAGGCTGAAGAGGATGCTGAACTTGAGCTCTGGAACAGCAATCTCGAGGACATCGAGAGGAAAATATCTTATATTGATCGTACTCTATTCGAACCGGAGGATATTTGATGGCTACACCAAAGAACCCCAACGTCTTTTTTGTTGGGATACAGGAGACGAAAGACCTGAAGCGAGCGATCATAGAGGCAACAAGGGACTCAGTCGTCTTCCTGCAAAAGTATGAGAATTTCCTCAAGATCAGAAAGGAGAAGAATGAGGCGATCACGTTGCTGAAAAAGACTGTGAAAGAGATTACGAGCATGGTCAATCAGCTCAAGAAGCAGCTTCCGGAATCTGAGATCCATAGGAGGCTCAGCAAAGAAGAGGTCTCTGTCGAGGAAGAGATCCTGGGCATCGGGCTCAAGAAGAAGGAAGGAGACTCAAAGCTTAGTACGAAGCAGTCGCAGTCGAGAAAGACAGTCTCCAAGAACAAGCCCACTCCAAAAGAGAGCAAGAACGAAGAGAAGGCTCAGAGCGAGATGGACAAGCTTGAGGATCAGCTCAAAGAGCTTGAGAACAGGCTGCAGAAGTTTGAGTGATGACTCAGACTTTGTTTATTTCTTTATATTCTAGCGTGTTATGACAATAAAAGTTACACCCATAACAATCTTTATAAATTAACTCTAGTTTGTGAGAACAATACCTTCTTGTGGGGGTAGGAAAGTGGTCAAATCCGCTGGACTCAAGATTATTGAGTGATGAGCCGTTTTTTTCGGCGATGATTCGGAAATTGACATTTCCCACTGATGAGGAATCCAGTCCCTTAGTGGGTTCGAGGGTTCGAATCCCTCCCCCCACATTTTATTTACCTTAGAAGTTCTTACTGTCGCAAGACCCATGTCTCTATCGCTATGAAGATGATCGCAACAAAGCTGACCAACCATTTCATCGCAGAAAAGATGAAGTGATCGATCTGAAAGAGAGGTACGGTCAAAAATCAGGAGAAGAACGCAACCAAAACAATCACCAAAGTAGTGATCCTGTTGAAATTCTTATCGTCAGATTGTACCTGATTTGCTGGTACAGCTCCTACTCTCAGAGATGATGGAAAAGAAGCCATGGATGCTGATCAGAGACAGGGCGATCACAAAGATCCGCGAGATTTTCTTCTCTTCACTAAGAGATTTTTTGCCTCGTACATCTTGATATCCTTTGCCTTTTCTTTCTTCTTTGGCATACTCTTTTTTTGAGCGAAGCGGTATGAAAAGTTCTATCTCTTGCTGTACTTGAACACAACATCACAATCCCGTATCCGTCTATAGACACGATGGTTTTGCCTGTTTCGAAGAAAGTCATACAAGAACTCTGAGAAGATAGGCCACATGAAGACCCAGACAGCTATCGTCAGACCCTCGACAAACATAAGATAGGGAAGGGTCTCTCCTTCAATCCGGGTGTGCAAGACAAGCACCCCGATCAAAAGGATCAAAGACAAGAGAAAATGGAACAGCGCCTTTGTCGCGATCTCGCGCATCGCTATGGTCGCCTTGTTCATGCGGTAGGTGAAGTAGTTCTTCAGCGCCTTCCTGACCGAAGCCTCGCGCTCCTCATCCTTCTTTCCCTTCGTCACCCGTAGCTGCACCAGGAAGTCATGCTTGCGGACCTCATGGACGCATTCGAAGAGATACTGCGCAAAACTGGCATTCAGATCACGGATAGAAAAATCTGTCGTCGCATCAAAGCTTTCAAAAAGATGATTGATCGTATCGACTGAGATATTGACTAAGTACGAGCCTTCAGGCGTCGTCTCGTAGCGTTTGAGAATCTGATTCTTGAACATATCAATCTCAAGAACGGCGCATTGATAAAGGTTTCCACAAGTCATTTGCAGAAGTTATTTAAAGGATGAACAGTGTTTCATACTTCATGGAAACGCTCGTCGTCTACGCTCATCCAAAAACACCCGGCCATAACGCAACGATTCTCGGCAATGTCAAAAAGAAGCTCGAGGCGCTTGACAAGGACTATGAGGTCCTGGACCTCTACGAGATGAAGTACGACCCTGTCCTCCACGAGAAAGAGCACTACACCGCAGGGAACAGGAATGTCTCGGACCAGAACAAGAAGATCCAAAACAAGATCAAGGATGCGACCCACCTCATCTTCATCTATCCCCTCTGGTGGGACTCGATGCCCGCCATCCTTAAAGGATTCTTCGACCGCGTCTTTGTCTCGGGCTTTTCTTTCAATTTCGGACCGCACGGCATCCCTATCCAACACTTGAAAGGGAAAAGGGCAGTGACATTCGTCACGCAGGGAGGCCCGGCATTGTACTACAACTGCATCCTCAAGAACAGGGGACCAAAGATCGTCGCGAAAGACACACTAGCCTTCTGCGGCATCAAGACAAAGTTCTATACAATCTCACAAGCGGCAAAAGCGCTTGACGAGAAGAAAAAGAAGACTATCCGCAAGAAAGTGAGGAAGGGGATCGCATGGCTCTATCGCTGAGGACTGTGCTGTTTGCAAGACGCGCACCGTTCCTGACAGCAGTGCTCGTCCCTGCCATCTCGGGACGCTTTTCTTCTTGTAAAAGGGAACATCGATAGGCTGGGTAAGCATTCCTGCTCGTCCTTTGAAAATCTCGCTCGTCCACCTCGGAGAGCTCGTCATCGTATTGTCGTTTGGCATCCTCACTGTCCTCTTCGCATTCGCCGCACAGACAGGAACCCTGCCAACAGAGAGTATCCTCATCTCGCTCTCATAGCATTTCTTGTCACGAACATCATCATCCTGCTCAACGAGTTTCCGGACAGGGAAGCTGACAAGAAAGCGAACAAGAAGACGCTTGTCGTGATTCTCGGAAAGAAAAAGTCCGTACCTGTCTACATCGCTTTTCTTGCACTCTCTTATATCGACGTGCCGCTCTCAGTCTCGCGGGCATCCTTCCTCTTCTAAACTTTCTTGATTGGTGGAGACAAATGCTGCGACCATCAACCTCCATCTTCTTTTCGAAGCAGTGATGATCGCAGCATTGCCTATTGACAAACTTCTTCTTTAATCTTCAGCGACAAACCTAAACTGCATCCTGACCATCTCATCAGCCGCAGGGTTGTCGATGCCGTAGTTTGACATGTTCAAAAGAAACTCTGATGCAAATGCATTTTCGCTGAGCTCTTCGGTCGGGATGATGATCTCCTGCTGGACGCCGCGAAAGTCCATGAGTGCAGTCGTCTGCTGCGGACCGATCTCAATCGTCTCGACCGTAGATGTCGGATGCATCTCGGTGTAGTAGAAATCCTCGCTCATGAGGTGATTATCAAGCGCACCGATCCCGGTGTCGACAGAGGTCATGTCGAATGTCGCGACGATCTTCTTTATAGCATCGCCGTCCATGACCATATAGCCCTCCCATTCATTCAGGGTACCGACATGGGATTTTCCAGGAGCGTAACCTTCGAACTCGAATTTGCTCGCCTCAGTATCGATGCGAACAGCATTCTCAGGCATGGACTCATCACCTTGCATCTGTTCAGTCTCCTGCATTCCATCAGAGGACTGTCCGCCCTGGTTTTGCTGGTTGCTGTTTCCTGTAAACTCCGCCTGCGCAACATCATCAGGCACTTGCGTGCAGCCGGCAAGAAAAACAACCAGGACTATAGTCATCAGTATCTTCTTCATCATGCGTAATCACCACAGCATATGAAAAATTATTCATATAAATAACTTATGCTACTTGCCTCGCATAAAGATTGAAATTCTTTCATATTCTTCGGACAAAATCACAGGCCAGTGGACAGGAGCGAAGAACGCTTATTAAGCGCAGGAACATCGCATTGCTATGCTCATGCTCAAGGAGATCGCTGAAGAAGAACGCCCGAGAGAGAAGCTGCAAAGATACGGGCCAGGACACCTGAGCACTGCAGAGCTTCTGGCCATCATCATAGGTACAGGATCAAGAGGGTGCGATGCCATCTCCTTGTCCCACAAGATCCTGAAGACATTTCCTGCTGATAGACTGTCCCTTGCGACGGTCGGTCAGCTCCAGCGCTTCAACGGGATCAGTACGGCGAAGGCGACAAAGATCATCGCCTGCTTTGAGCTCTACAAGAGAGGGCTCAAGAAGAAGAGAACGCTCCCAGCCATCAGGCATGCAGAGGATGTCGCAGAGCTTCTTGATGACCTCAAGGCAGAGAAACAGGAGCATCTTGTCGCGCTCACCCTCACTGTAAGGAACACGCTCATCAGAAAGCACATCATCCACATAGGGACTGCCGATTCCAACCTCATCCATCCCCGCGACATCTTCAGGAAAGCGATCGAGGACAACGCGACAAGTCTCATCGTTGCCCATAATCACCCATCAGGCAACCCCGAACCTAGTGATGAGGATCTGGCCGTCACGAAAGAATTGATAACGGCTGGGAAGCTTGTCGGCATACCGCTGATAGATCATGTCATCATCGGCGAAACATTCTGCAGCTTAAGAGAACAGGCATCATCCGAAAAACTATTTAAATAGAGCCTTGTTTTGGGGTAGGATGATCAAGATAAAGGCTGTCGGCGGCTATTCTGAGTTCGGCCGCAACATGACAGCAGTACGCGTTGACGATGAGGTTGTCATCATCGATATGGGCCTGCACATGGAGAACTATATCAGGTTGCAGGGAGATGAAGACGGCGATAAGATCAGTACAAAACGCCTTCTCCAAGAAAACGCCATCCCCTACTTTCCACTCATCGACGACTGGAAGAAAGACGTCAAGGCGATCATCCCGACGCATGCGCATCTTGACCATGTCGGCGCCATACCCCATATAGCAAGCAAGTTTGATGCTGAGATCCTCTGCACACCATTCACAGCAGAGGTCATCAAAGCCATCTCAAGCGACAAGAGGATCAAACTGAAGAACAAGATCAAGCCGATCAATCCGAATGCAAACTACAAGATATCAGACAATATCACAGCAGAATTTATCCATGTCACGCATTCGACTCCGCAGACCGCGATGATCGCACTCCATACACCATACGGGACGATCGTCTATGCGAACGATTTTAAGTTCGATTCCCAGCCGGTACTCGGAGCGAGACCGAACTTCGAACGCCTCAAGAGCATCGACTATGTAAGAGGGCTCATCGTTGACTGCACGCGAGCATGGGACGAAAAGAAGACACCATCAGAGACTGTCGTCAAGGAGATGCTCCGCGATGTCTTGCTCGGCGTGGATTCAGGCGGCAAGCTTGTCGTCGTCACGACCTTCGCGTCACATCTGGCACGGCTCAAGACCATAATCGAGATGGGTAAGCAGCTTGGCCGAAAAGTTGTCATGCTCGGAAGAAGCCTCGACAAATATGTTAGTGCAGGAGAGGCAGCTGAAGTCATCGATTTTTCGGATATAGAGCGGGTCAAGTTCCGCGACAAGATCCGAAAGAAACTCAAGGTCGTCATGCAGCGACCGCAGGACTATCTTCTCATCGTCACGGGCCACCAAGGAGAGCCGGAAGCGATCCTTGCGAACATGGTCTACGGCAACCTGAAGTTTCCGTTCCGCAAAGAAGACCAGGTCATCTTCTCCTGCAGCGTCATCCCTAATGATGAGAACATCAAGAACAGAGAAGAGCTTGAGCTCAAGCTCAAGGAGAAACATGTCAGGATCTTCAAAGATATCCATGCAAGCGGCCATGCTGCACGTGAAGAGCTTCGCGACCTTCTCAACATGCTCAAGCCAAAGGATCTCATCCCAGCGCATGGCCACCGGGAGATGATGGAATCATTCAGAGAGCTCGCCAAAAGCATGGGATACACCGATGAGCAGCTCCATCTCATCAAGAACGGCGAGACCGTGAAACTTGATTGATCCGCCACGACAAAATATATAAAGAGACAATTCTTCTCCAGGATGAGGGGTAATCATGAAATTCAGTCTATCAGAACCAAAATATTTCAAGGACAGCATCACCATCATAGCAGATCTTGTCACCGAGGCGCGATTCCGCTTCTCAGAAGACATGATGGAGCTTGTCGCCATGGATCCCGCAAATGTCGCCATGGTCATCTATAAGCTCTTCTCAAGCTCGTTCACGACATACGAAGTCAGCGAAGAAGCCGAAATCGGCGTCAACCTGAGCAATCTCAAGCAGATCCTCAGGCGTGTCGGATCGAGCGATTCAATGGAGGTCGAGGTCGCAGACAACAAGCTCAATGTCAAGATTCTGGGAGCTTCTACCAGAACATTCAGCATCCCCATCCTTGACATGGATGAGAGACAGCAGAAGGTTCCTGAACTGAAATTCCCTGTCAAGATAACTACATCTGCAGGAATACTCTCCGATGCTATCGATGACGTTGACATCGTCGGCGAGTCGGTCGCGTTCATAGCGGACTCAGACAAGATAATGGTCGCTGCAGAAGGCGATCTCAGCCGTGCAAAGATCGAGATCAAGAAGGATGAGAACACGACCATCAATTCCGAGCTCGAGAGTCCGGTCAAGGCAAAGTATTCTATCGAATACCTCAAGAAGATGGTCCAGGGCTCCAAGCTGACAAGCAACGTCTCGCTCTATTTCAATACAGATTATCCGCTGAAGCTTGAGTTCCTCGAGATGGACAAGGTCTACCTCGGATTCATCCTGGCTCCACGGGTAGAGAACGACTAAAGCGGCAGTTTATTTTTTTCTTACCATTTCTGCAAAGCTTCATCGACGGTATGCACCCAGTTATGGATGATGTTCAGGATCGTCTTTCGAAGCTCTTTTTTCGGCTTGACTGAATAGATATATGTGTAGCCGCCCCCCTCAAGATTGATCTGTTTTCGAAGAAGTATATTGTTCTCATGCAGCTTCTTGACAGCACGCTGGATAGTCGTGATGTCAAGCCCTGTCTTCTCTACAAGCTCGTCTGTCGTGACCTCTTCCAGATGCTCCTGGACGAATTCTTCGAATACCTTGTACTCAGCTTTGGTGAGACTTAATCCACACTTGATCACCTCATCAAGCTTGAACCGTTTGCATGCAAAATCTATCATGGTGATTCACGTGTCAGTTCTGTATATGCAGCGAACGCAGCGACGGAACCCTGTGCAGCAGCGGTGATGATCTGGCGCAGTGGTGCACTGGTCACATCTCCTGCAGCGAAGAATCCTTTAATATTTGTCTCCTGCATATTGTTCGTCTTCAGGTATGCTCCTTCCTTCTCAAGGCAAAGATTCTCAATGAACTCAAGCTTTGGGACAGAGCCGATCTCGACAAAGACACCGTCGACAGGAAGTTTTTTTCCTGCATTCTTGAGAGTTATGCTGTTCACGAAGGCATCTCCTTCGATCGCCATTATCTCCTCGTTGAACATCGTATGGATGTTCATGGTCTTCTCGATCAGATCGATCCAGGCAGGCTCAGCCCGAAAGAATTTCTCGCGCCTGTAGATGATATAGACATCGATAGCATATTCAGAGAGCAGCAAAGCAGCCTTCGCTGCAGCATCACCGCCGCCGATGACAGCCACTTTCTTGTCTTTGAAGAATGCGGCATCGCAGGTGGCGCAGTAGCTGACGCCTTTGCCGGAGAATTCTTTTTCACCCGGAACATCAAGATGTCTATGCTCAGTCCCTCCGGTGAAGATGACTTTCTTTCCTTCATAGCTTTTCCCGGATTGTGTCGTCACGGTGAACGCATCCTCTTTCTTTTCTATACCAGTGACGAAATCGAAGATGAAAGGGACATCGAGCGACTGGACATGCTTGTACATGTTCTGCGAGAGCGTCATGCCGTCTATGTCAGGATAAGAGGGGAAATTGCAGATCTTGTGGGATTTCGCGATCTGGCCTCCGATATCTCCTGATATGACGATCGTATCAAGCCTGTAGCGGGCCGCATAGATCGCAGCAGTCATGCCCGCAGGCCCTCCTCCGACAATGATGATATCATGCATAGAGCATTACCTCCAAAGAAAAAAGACTGAGCTTAGAGCTCTGCAAGTACCTGTTCGATCTTCTGCTTCAGAAGAGGCTTCGGTGCGAAACCGACGATCCTGTTGACCTCCTTGCCATCCTTTGTGACAACTAGGCTTGGGATACCTTGGATACCGAACTGATTTGCAAGGTCAGGATGCTCTTCGGTATTCACTTTTGCGAATTTGAGCTTTCCTTCATAGTCTTTGCTCAATTCTTCAAAGACAGGACCCATCATCTGGCAGGGACCGCACCATTCTGCCCAAAAATCGACGATGACAGGGACGTCTGACTGCTGTATCTCTTTATCAAAATTATCATGTGTTATGTGAACTAATGCCATTTCTCATCACTCCATTATTTTTTCACGTCGGGCTCTATAACGCGACTTCTAAAAAGCAGAAGTACTATTTACTATTTAAATAGTGTGGACTCCTGCGCAAAAGTGATGAAAAACAGCAGTACTTATCTTATTCGCTGAATTCCCGCCGCAGATAATCACGGACCTGGTCGTAGGCAGACTCAATGCTCTCAAGCACATTGTCAAGACCGGTAGCGGTGTGGTTGTTCTCTTTGACCCTGAAATATTCTTCTGTTCTCCTGTTGCCGAAATAGACCTCGAGCTTGTTGTCCGGATTGAGCACGATCTTTTTCTCAAGGCTGAACGGATCGCGCGCAAAACCTTCGGCCGCCTCTACATCGTGATAGACAAGCGGATAGACGAATGTATCGTTGAAGTTGTACCTATCTGCTGCGTAGCTTGCCGACAGCAGCGAGGCGCCAAAAAGGAGCGCCTTTAACCCGCGATGCTTTTTGTGTTGTACCATGAGACTATATGGTCAAGGAGATAATAAGGCATTATCTCTGAAGAAGCAGAAAGTATTGCATGAATAAAGGAAATGCTTCAGAAAAGAGAACAGATCTTTCAGGAAGAGCGGACTATGGCGAAAACATTTCAGGATAACCATCTATATTGGTACTGGTGAAGCGCAATGGATGAGGAGGAAAGCGATGAACCGTCCAAAAGATCCTGGAGTGTCTTCTTTTCTGAAACTGATGAGAGGTCGACGGTCTGCAAAGCATCCGAGACGTTCACAAGACAGAAAAGCTGCTGCTTTCCTTTTCGTCGCTCGATAACAAAAACACTAGAAGAGATGTCATGCACCTTCTGCATAGCAAGAGGATGGAAGAGAGGATGTTCCTTGCGCACAGAAAGCATGCGCAGGTATTCTTTGCGGATCGATGCCTGCTCGTTTATCGTCTTGCCTGACAACGCTTCACGAAGAGATGCAAAAGAGAATTTCTCCCTGTTGATCAGCCGTGCTCTTTTTCTCTTGCCTTCTTCCCAGTTTCCTGCACCGATCAGGCTGTTGAAATAGATTCCCGGAATGCCCTGTAGGGAAAGCATGATGCACTGGGACGCAAGGAATGAGCGTATATCAGCAAAGGCCTCTTTGTATACGATGTTGATCTCATAGGGTTCCCTTCTCTTTCCTACAGTCTTATAGCTTACTAATCCTCCATTCTTTTTGCAGTGCTTGACCAGCGCGCTAACCTCCTCATCAGTGACGATGTCTTTCAGCGGCAAGAGGCCGACCCCATCATGCGAGGCTGTGAAATTGAAGAAGGTGATTGTTTTTGAGGGAAGCGACAGCGATCTCATCCATCGTGACAATTTCTGCGCATCATTCTTGAAGAACGTATAGAGCAGAAGCGGAGGAAGGGTGAAGTTATAGACCATGTGCGCCTCATCGCGGCCATTGCCGAAATACGAGATATTTTGCTGGTGATCAACATTCGTCTCGGTCAAGATAAGCGTCCCAGGAGCGATGGCATCGACGAATGATCGTATGATCCTGACGATAGCATGGGTCTCAGGTTCACTGATCGAAGCGCGCGAAAGATCCTTCCAGATATAGGCGACGGCATCGAGACGGAGAATGCGCACGCCTTTGCTGATATAAAGCTTCACTACATCAAGCATCGCAAGCAACACATCGGGATGCGCATAGTTCAGGTCAACCTGATCTGCAGAGAATGTCGTCCAGACATAGCGTGTTCCCTGTTTTGCATCAAAGCGGGTGAAAAGAGGCGCCGAACGAGGGCGAAAGACCAATGATGCATCCGGCCGCTTCTCAAACACATGAAAGAACTGCTGGTAGTATGGGTCCCCTTCAAGACAGTTCTTGAACCAGGGATGGGACACCGAGACATGATTCAGGACGAGATCGACCATAAGCCTTTTTTCTTTACTGATCGAATAGATATCCTTCCAGGAACCGTAGCTTGCATCGACGTTGCTGAAATCTGCGATCGCAAAGCCATCATCAGATGTTGAAGGGAAAAAGGGGAGGATATGGATCATGGAGACAGCGTCGCCGAAGAATTTGCTGATGAACTGCTTCAATACCGAGAGTGGTTTTGCTCCCTCATCGTGGACATGATCGGGATAAGCGATGAGGACGATATCGCTCTCTGAAAAAAAAGATGGCCCTCTTTTTTTTTTCGGATGCGAACCAATCTTTTTCCTTATCTGTTCATGAACTTTCCTGTATCGTCCAGGATAGAGAAGCTTCAATTCTTTGAGCATACTACCTTTAGAGAAGACTCATATAAAAACACTATCAATCAATGCCTAATTGATCCCGAAAGCGTCGGAAAACTGCTGGATCTGCTTGAACTCGACAAGATACTGCAGGCCCTTGTTCGTGATGGTGTATTTCTTGTTGTTGGACTTGGCCTCATGCTCTTCGCGTATCATACCTTTTTTCAAGAGATCGTCTACATACTCCATCATCTTCTTATGTGAGAGATTTGATTTATAGAGAAGATGCGTCGGCTTGATCCGCCCCCCCTTATTCTGGATCGCCTTGAGGATATCGTGGATGATCTCTATCTTTGTCCGCCGTTTCGCGCTCATCGCTGCAACACCATCAGATATGTTATGAAGAGGATAAGGAAACCGATCGCCTGAAATATGCTTCCAAGGACAAACATCTGCTTCTGGAAAAAGAATGTGAACATCAGGGTCACCTGAGCCAGGAAGACAAACGAGAAGCCCAGAAGAGAAAAGAAGATGATCCTCTTCCTGTGCTCTATATAATGGAAGAGATAATAGATGCAGACGGTACCAGCAAGCACGGTGAGCGTGGTCTGGAACAGCAGGAACGACCATGCGCTGAACGTGCTGATGATGAAGATAAAATAGATGAAAAGGAAGATGATGCGCCTGTCCTTGATCTTGAGAAGGATTACGAGCAGGATCAAAAAGCCCAGCAGGATCAGGAACCGGAAGATGAGGTTGCCAAAGATATTGACGAACTCTGCTGCAGTCATCGAGGCAAGGATGAGGTCTATCTTTGGAGCCAGCATCTCACCAAGGTTGCGGTAGACGAAGAGATCGGAGAGTATCTTGAAGATGTAGGAGATACCTATCGCAAAGAACGCTGCAGAAAAATAAAAGAACGACGACTCCTTGAGAAGACGGAAAATGCGATATGCCATCATCGAGATGAGGAGCGCTACGATGACCGATACTGAGTGGAATACGGCGTCGAATCCAAAAAACCATGATGGGCTATAGACAATAAGTGACATTTTTTCGTTTTCCCGCTCGCTTTATTTAAAGATTATGCATCGTTCTTCTGGATGGTCTCTCCACAATCCATTAATAAATGGAAGCTATGAAAATACATAGGTGATATGCATGGAAACGACCATAGACCCCGATATGTGGAGTAGTGATGCCAAATATAAAAGCTTTATGTGGTTGCAGCAACGCAAGGCACGCCTCAGGGAGCATTGGCTGCAGCAGAAGCAAGGGGTGGCGCCATGAACAGCGAGGACGAGAACAGCATAGTACGCGAACTCCTGCACCAAGGCATCATCGACACGGAGGAAGCCTTTTTCCTTCTTTCATCACAGACACACATTGACCATCGCTCATCATGAGCGTTGGTTCCTTTTCACCACTACCAGCATCCTTCTTGACCGTTCAGGACTGAACGGATTGAAAGAAAAATCACCATAGAATTCAGGCTCAACAAACCCTGCCTTAAAAAGATAGTTCTCAAGCCTGGCCTTTGTCAGCGGTTTGAGGAGCTGCTGATAGGACAGTGCCTCATTGTTGTGACGGTCAAAGACGTCAGCAGAATACTTGATGAGATCGCTGTCCATGACTTTCATGTAGCGAAGAAGGGTATAGGGCGTTCCCTCATAGATCGCTGGAATGGTGCCGAAATCATATTCTCCATCCATGAGAACCCGATGGTAGTTGAAGAGTGAGAAGATTACGATGCCCTGTTTCTCAAGAAGATTATGAATCGATCGCAGATAGTTGATGAAGTTCTCATCGTTGATGATAGACGGCAAATGATTGTTCAAGAGCATGATGCAGCTGAAGATCTGAGGCGCTGAAGTCTTTGCAAGCTCACTCTTGAGCTGATCAAGCGAAGAGTGCAGGATAGTCACATTCTGCTTCAGCTTCGTCAGCTCTCTGGCTCCCTTGACAAGATGTGCATTGCGTTCTGCCCCTACAGCATCCTTGACAAGATGGGAGAGGGAACCAAGAAGGTGGCCTGAGCCGCAGCGGAGATCGAGCAGCGTCTTGACATGATGCTTTGCGAAAAGGTGCTCATAGAATGACATCTCATGATAGATCCGTTTTTTCCAGTCGATGATGCTGTCGATGAAGACGTCATACTCCTCGATCATGGAAACGGGTTTTTTCTGCTCTATAAAAATGCCTCTATCTTATTCTGCATCTTTTGCAGCCGGAACGCGTCTACGCTTGCGGATGCGGTAGAGAACGTAGACGAATCCGAAAAGGACTGCAAGCATCAGGACGAACCCGAGCACATCAAGCAAGACCTCGATGAAGAAGTCGATGAAGAATTCTTGAGGGAAGAGCATCATCGAGAGCGAATCTGGAGGGAATCGATAGTTCCCCTGAGGAAAGAGAGCCTCATGGAACAGGTTGAAGCTGTCCTGAAATGCAAAGAGGCCGGGAACTGCAAGCACGATCAGAAGCAACGCAGATACGGCGAGGACAGAGAGCTGGAGCTTGATGAAGAAAAGCGCAAACTTTTCTTTGAGTGTTGAGCGGTCGTTGTACTTCATGAGCAGGGATGATGAGAACCCTGTGATGAGGACGATGAATGCGATGAAAGCGGCGAAATAGACAGTCTTCACCGTAGAGATGATGTCCTTGACATCCTTGTAATGCTCAAGCTCGTTCTCAGAGAACCTCTGGTCGGAAAAGATTGAGTCAGGCTGCTGCAGATACTCATCATCGTTGAGAAAATAGAGCACGAGATGCTGGAACTTTGCGAGAGGACGCTCGACAGATTCTCCAGTGCCGAATTCTTCTGCTTCCCTTGCAAAGAGATCCTTGTCATAGAGTACATTGAAGAAACTGCTTGAGAAGATCATATAGACGATCGACAAGGTCAGTATCCAGAAGAAAATCTTAGGTATGCTCATATGAAGCTTCATAGAGAGGACATAGAGCTATAGATATTTAATCTTTTCGTGCAAGCTCACATGAAGAGCGTAGCAACGCCGAAGGCGAGCATAGCGAGAAGGAGGACGACCATCGGAAGAGGCATAGGAACAGTGTACTCCGGCTTGCGTTGGCCGTGCTTTTTTGACCGATAGGATATGAGTATGAGAAGCGCAGCCATGATGCCGCCGAATACTGCTCCGCTGATTGAGAGCACACGGACAAATCCCATCGCATCACGTATCGCTATGAAGAGGATGAACGGTATGCCGCATGCAAGGAACCATGAGAATAACTTGGGAAGCTTGTAGTCAAGATGGAAGACGTTCTCCTGCGCGAAACCGATGGCAAGGAAGGATGTCGTCACTGAGAACAGGAGGAAGAGGCTTCCGATGATAAGCATGCCAGGGCCGACAATCTTTTCAAGCCCTAGCGTCCCAAGCTCATTTGTTGCAGGACCCATGACACCGACCACCGCTGTCGAGAAAAGGACATAGGCAATCATCGGTATGACAACAGAAAGGACAAGGACAAGAGGGACGAGCTTTCGCCGTTTCTTGAGTATCCTCACCGCTTCAGGGACTGAATTGAAACCCATGAACGCGAAAAAGATGGCGCCGTAGGGGATGTATACCTTTGATGGCTCCAGGCCGGAAAGGTTGGAGAGATCGATGTCAAACAAGGTCAATCCGAAGATGAGCAGCACAGAGAGCAGCAGGAATCCAGTGATAAGGATCTCAGAGTCCTCTATGACATTGAGTCCTTTGAGGATGATGAGGGACATGATGAGAAAAAAGATGATGCTGTATAGGAGAGGCCCATCAAAGATGCCGGCCAGGGGGATATAGCCTTGAAGCAGCTCAAAGACCGCTTCACCTGAAGCGAGGAGATAGGCTATCAGCGACCCGTAAGAGCTCATCAGCATGGCGATAAAAAAAAGCGACTTTCCTTTCTTTCCAAGATATCGTTCAGCAAGACCCGGAAGCTGGTGTTCTCCTTTCGTTCGCAGGATCGCCTCACCCAGATTGAGATAGGTGAACATGAAGAATGCGGCCATGATGCCGACGACGATCATGCCCGTCACGAATCCCGCTTCAGCGATGACTGCCGGAATGCCAAGGATGCCGGCTCCGATGATCGTACCTACTAGCGTGAAGATTGCGCCGATGATATGCAGGAGCGTCAGCTCTTTAGAATTCAAGTGGAATCTCATCTGGAATGCGACTTCGATTTCTTAGACTTTTTTGCCTTGCTCTTCGTTGAGGATGCTTGTTTCGCTGAGGTCTTCTTAGTTGATGATCCTGATCTCTTTGATCCTTTTGCACTGTCTTTCTTTTTTGAAGGAGCAAGCAACCTATTGAAGCCGGAGTCGCCGGAGAAGAACTTGGATACCCTGTTGACTTTTGCTGCCTTCTCCGCACGTGAGAATATGCGGATGATCCTGACAAGCCTTACAAGCTTGGTCAGGCGAAAGATAGAGCCGAGCGGTAGGACAGCGATGATGTCAAGCCAGTTCCGTCGCAGGAAGAGCAGGACATTCTTCTGGCACCTGTAGATGACCACGAGGTCGATGACGAATACGCCAAGGATAACATAATCAAGCGTCATGAGGAGTGAACGCAATGTAGGATAGACACTGAGATCGAAGAAATTCTCCAGAATGAGGATGACGAAGACAAATGCTACTGCGACAAAAAGGATCATGTCCCAGAGATTCGCAAGGAAATGTCTCTCATGAGGTGATGGAAGTTCCAGCATGAATTCCTTGTTCGATTCCGAACCGTATTCGAAGATCAGTTTAAGCGCGATGACGATCGCAGCCGGAGCGATGAAGATCATAAAGTTCTCCAGCATCACGAAGAGGCCGTTGAGCAGATAGATGCGATGCGGAGCGAACTCCATGAGGATGTATGAAGAGAAAAGAAACGCCACAGATGCGACGAGGAAGTTGATCTGCTCTTTGTCAGAAATGTTGACCAGTCCGACAAGCAGACCGAGCAAGAGAAGAAATGCAAGCTTGACATTCTCAAGACCTCCCATGACCTCAAAAGCTCCGCTGAAAACAGAGATCAGCGCGCCGATGATGAAGAAGATCATGCTCAGTTTCTTGAATGACAAAATAGCACCTCTTTTAGTACTTAAGAGGTCGTGAATTTAAATACTTTTCGGGGTGTTGTGAACACTACGCTTCAGGAAGAGAGCGTGAAATACAGGCGCCTGTTTGTCTTGCCACGATTCTCAGCTTTTTTGAAAGCGATGTCTCCAATCTCGCTGAGGTTTTTGACATGGGTACCTCCGCAGGGCTGCTTATCAAAACCCTCTATCTCAACTATGCGTACATCGGTGACACCCTCAGGAAGCCCTTTCGCAAGCTTCATCATGTCAGGATTCTGGTCAAGCGACTTTTTGGTGATGAAATAGGTCTTTACCGCAAGGCCCTGCCTGATGATCTCATTAGATTTCCCGACAAGTTCACGCATGTATTCCTTATCGAAGTTTTCCGTGTCGAAATCTATGCGCACCTTCTCTGGAGACTTCTGGTTTCCATGGATATGCGCTCCGAGCTCTTTGGCTATGACCCCTGAGACAACATGGGCAGCTGTATGCGAGCGCATCAGCCTGTACCTGCGCTCCCAATCGATAATTCCATGGACCTTGTCGCCTTCTTTCAACGGACCATTCTCACCTGCATCGACCTCATGGCTTATCGCTCCTGAGAATTTTCCGACAAAGACCACCTGATATTCACGGCCGTCTTCTGTCGTGAGCGTTCCTGTATCATTTGCCTGACCACCTGTACCAGGATAGAAAAGCGTCCTGTCAAGCACGACGTATTTCCCATCTTTTACTGAGATCACAGTCGCATCGAATTCCTTTGCATAAGCATCGTGGAGATAGAGCTGTTCATCATAAGGCATAGTATCACATCCATAATTGCATAAAAGAAGAGAAAGAGAAAAAGAATAAAAAAGTTTAGTTGATCGGCTTGATGTCGATCTGCTTGGTGAGGAGCTGCTGGTATGTGTACTCCAGCATCATGGTGACCGGCTGTACATAATCAGAAGATGCTGTAGAGACATCGAGCTTGCATGTCACCATTCGTCCGCCCTCTTTGCTGATCTTTACCTCTCCGGTCGTCGAACCTCCCAGTGTCGGACACTCAAGCCCTTCAGGTCCGTCGACACTCACAAGCACCGTGTTCTCAGCATTATCATCGTCGCAGTTGACAGGAGCAGAAGGCGCATAGACCTTTCCTGTACCCTGGTGCTCGATCTGGAAGCTGAATGCGATAGATCCGCTGCCGCGCGGTGACTCTTTCATCGATGTTATCTGGACAGGAGCCGAAGAGCTGAAGACATCTTTTTCCTCGCTGACTACGCAGACGTCGTCGTCCTCATCGCTAAGGACATTC